>NZ_JBEYZK010000024.1:0-118571 GCF_040646035.1 Streptomyces sp. NPDC046465 | reverse complement strand
GCACAGCCGCGCGAAGCCCGGGAGGCGCCCCGGCGCCGAGCGGCGCGAGGGTGGCACGAAGAAGAGGTCATGGTCGCGACGATCGCGGGACACCGACCCCCGGCGGTCGCACGGCGCGGACTGGCCTGAGGCCCGCCCTCGGCCGGACGGAGTCCGGCACAGCCGCGCGAAGCCCGGGAGGCGCCCCGGCGCCGAGCGGCGCGAGGGTGGCACGAAGAAGAGGTCATGGTCGCGACGATCGCGGGACACCGGCCCCCGGCGGTCGCCCGCCGGGGGCTCGCCTAGAACTCCCCGAATCGCCGGGGGCTCGCCTAGGACTCCCGGAAAGAAGTCCTTCCCCGAAGGGGAGTCCTACTTCCCGACTTCCTTCGTCACCAGGGAGATGGCCTCCTCGACGTCGTCCGTGACGTGGAAGAGGAGCAGGTCGGCCTCGGATGCCTTGCCCTGGGCGATGACCGTGTTCTTCAGCCAGTCGATCAGGCCACCCCAGTACGCCGAGCCGAACAGCACGATGGGGAACCGCGTGACCTTGCGGGTCTGCACGAGGGTGAGCGCTTCGAAGAGCTCGTCCAGGGTGCCGAGGCCGCCGGGCAGGACCACGAAGCCCTGCGCGTACTTCACGAACATCGTCTTGCGGACGAAGAAGTAGCGGAAGTTGACGCCGATGTCGACGTAGGGGTTGAGGCCCTGCTCGAAGGGCAGCTCGATGCCGAGGCCAACGGAGGTGCCCTTCGCCTCGACGGCGCCCTGGTTGGCGGCCTGCATCGCGCCGGGGCCGCCGCCCGTGATCACCGCGAAGCCCGCCTCCACGAGCGCCTTGCCGATCTCGACGCCCGCCGCGTACTCCGGCGACCCCTCCCCCGTGCGCGCCGAGCCGAACACGCTGATCGCGGGCGGGAGTTCCGCGAGGGTGCCGAAGCCCTCGATGAACTCGGACTGGATGCGCAGGACTCTCCAGGGGTCCGTGTGCACCCACTCCGAAGGGCCGTCGGAGTCGAGGAGACGCTGATCGGTGGTACCGGGCTGCACCTTGTCCCGCCGTCGAAGGACCGGGCCGAGCCGCTGCTCCTCGGGACCTTTGCCGGCAGCGCGGGCAGCACCGTCGTCGGGTTGGCTCATCGTCTGCTCCCTCCATGCGTACGTGACTGACAGCGTAGATCTACGCGGGTTACGGCAGAGGGATCTCGGGATGTCCGGTACCGGGAGGCCCGCGGCTACGCCGTCAGCCAGGCCCGCAGCTTCTCCTCCGCCACCGGGATCAGCGACGCCTCGACCCGCTCGTCGATCTTGTGCGCGAGCAGCGGGTTGCCGGGGCTGTAGTTCACCGCGGGCACGCCGAGGGCGCTGAACCGGGAGACGTCCGTCCAGCCGAACTTGGGGCGCGCCTCGCCGCCGACGGCCGCCATGAACGCGGCGGCGGCCGGGTGGGTGAGGCCGGGGCGGGCCGCGCCCGTGTGGTCGTCGACGATGAACTCGTCGACGCCGCAGTCCGCGAAGTACTCGCGTACGAAGGCGAGTGCCTCCTCCTCGCTGCGGTCGGGGGCGTAGCGGAAGTTGACGGTGACGGTGCACTCGTCGGGGATGACGTTGGTGGCGACGCCGCCCTCGATGCGGACGGCGTTGAGGCCCTCGTGGAACTCCAGGCCCTCCACCACCGGCTTGCGGGGCTCGTAGGCGGCGAGCCTCTGAAGGATCGGGGTGGCCGCGTGGATGGCGTTGGAGCCCATCCACGCGCGCGCGGAGTGCGCCCGTACGCCCTTGGTCCTCAGCAGGACGCGCAGGGTGCCCTGGCAGCCGCCCTCGACCTGGCCGTCGGTCGGTTCGAGGAGGACCGCGAAGTCGCCCGCCAGCCAGTCCGGATGGGCGTCGGCGACGTGGCCGAGGCCGTTCAGGTGCGCGGCCACCTCTTCGTTGTCGTAGAAGACGAAGGTGAGGTCGCGGTTGGGCTCGGTCACCGTCTGCGCGATGCGCAGCTGGACGGCGACGCCGGACTTCATGTCGCAGGTGCCGCAGCCCCACAGGACGCCGTCCTCGTCGAGCCGGGAGGGCACGTTGTCCGCGATCGGCACCGTGTCGATGTGTCCGGCGAGGATGATCCGCTCCGCGCGGCCGAGGTCCGTGCGGGCCACGACGTTGTTGCCGTGCCGGTCGACCGTGAGGTGCGGCAGAGCGCGCAGGGCCGTCTCGATGGCGTCGGCGAGCGCCTTCTCCTCGCCGCTCGGGGACGGGAAGTCGACCAGGCGCGCGGTCAGCTCCGCGGCGTCGAGCGTGAGGTCAAGCGGTGTGTGAGGCATGCGGACGACTCTATGACCCGTGCCGGAAGTCCCGTCTTTGGGTGGCGGGCAGGACAGCCGACCACTACAGGAGTACGGGACGTCACTCGATCGGGGTGCGCCGGACACCGTGGGACGACACCGCGTACGCCTTTCCGTACCCCTCCCGCACAGACCCCGAAACCCTTGGGATCTCCGGGGATTTACGATTCCTCGGGCAATCGGCCCCCTGACCCTTTGCCCGCCTTTATCCGCAGCCGATTATGCGACGCATTGCCAACTCTTTACGTTGACGCACCGCAACCTTCGCGGCCTTCGAGCGGTAGTCACTGCGTCCGATCGCCGGAAGCCGTCCGGCGGGATGCCGGAGCCGATCCGGCCGGACACCCCAAAGTTCTCTCCCGTCTGAAGGAGCATCATGTCCCTCCCCCTGACCCGCCGGATCGCCCGTGCCGCGCTGCTCAGCGCAGCGGGTGCAGCTTCCGTGGTCGGTGCGGCCGGCTCCGCGAGCGCCGCCGACCTGCCGGCCGGCCCCGACCTGGGCGGAGTGAGCACCCTGGACGGCGCGGGCCTCGGTGACGCCGTCGACGGTGCGGCTCAGAACGTCACCAACCTCGCCGGTGAGACCGGCAGCAAGGCCGTGAAGCAGACGGTGCCCGCGGCCGGCAAGGCCGTCGGCAGGGCCGGCAAGACGGCGACCCCCGCCGCCCAGCAGGCCGCCGGTGACGTCGCGGGCAGCGCGGGCAAGACCCTCGGCGACACCGCCGACACCGCCACGAAGGGCGGTCTGCCCACCGACTCGCTGACCAAGGGTGGCCTGCCGGCCGGCGAGCTGCCGGTGAAGAGCCTGCCGCTCGGCTGATCGTCCCCGCCACGCACGAAGGGCCCGGAGCCAGTGGCTCCGGGCCCTTCGCATGCTCACGGGCGGATCACGCCAGGCGCTCGACCGCCGCCGCGACCCGTTCGTCCGTCGCCGTCAGCGCGACCCGTACGAAGCGGTCGCCCGCCGGGCCGTAGAAGTCGCCGGGGGCCACCAGGATGCCGAGGTCCGCGAGGTGCCCGACGGTGTCCCAGCAGGACTCGTCGCGGGAGGCCCACAGGTACAGGCTCGCCTCGCTGTGCTCGATCCGGAAGCCGTGCTTCAGGAGCGCGTCGCGCAGGGCCGTGCGCCGGGCCGCGTACCGCTCGCGCTGCTCGCGCACGTGCTGGTCGTCGCCGAGCGCCGCCACGACGGCCGCCTGGGTCGGGGCGGAGGTCATCATGCCGCCGTGCTTGCGGATCTGCAGCAGCTCCCCGAGCACGGCCGCGTCACCGGCGAGGAACGCCGCGCGGTAGCCCGCCAGGTTGGACCGCTTGGAGAGCGAGTGAACGGCCACGATCCCGTCGTAGGAGCCGCCGCACACGTCCGGGTGGAGGACCGAGACCGGCTCCGCCTCCCAGCCGAGCTCCAGGTAGCACTCGTCGCTGACGAGCAGCACGCCGTGCTCGCGGGCCCAGGCGACGGTGCGGGTCAGCTCGTCCTTGGACAGGACCCGCCCGGTCGGGTTCGAGGGCGAGTTGAGCCAGAGGAGCCTCAGGCGAGTCGGGTCGAGTTCGGTCGGGTCGTCGTACGAGACGTACTCGGCACGGGCCAGGCGCGCGCCCACCTCGTACGTCGGGTAGGCCAGGCGCGGGTAGGCGACCACGTCGCCCGGACCGAGGCCCAGCTGGGTCGGGAGCCAGGCCACCAGTTCCTTGGAGCCCACGATCGGCAGCACGTTGCGGTGCGTGATCTCGCGCGCGCCGAGGCGCCGCTCGCACCAGCCGGTGATCGCGTCGCGCAGCTCGGGCGTGCCCCAGACCGTCGGATAGCCCGGCGAGTCCGCCGCCGCGATCAGCGCTTTCTGGATCAGCTCGGGCACCGGGTCGACCGGGGTGCCCACGGACAGGTCGACGATGCCGCCGGGGTGGGCGGCCGCCGTGGCCTTGTACGGCTCGAGCTTGTCCCAGGGAAAGGTGGGAAGCCGGTCGGAGACTACGGACACGTGGTGACTCCCGTACTGGTACTGGTGGTGACAAACGCCTCGGTCCCGTGCGGCGGGATGCCGTACGGGACCGGGGCGACGCGCGGGCTGCCGTTACTGGTTCTGCGGCGGCAGGGCGGCGATGAAGGCGTGGTCGCGCTCGATCAGACCGAGCTTGCTCGCGCCACCGGGCGAACCGAGCTCGTCGAAGAACTCGACGTTCGCCTTGTAGTAGTCCTTCCACTCCTCAGGAGTGTCGTCCTCGTAGAAGATCGCCTCGACCGGGCAGACCGGTTCGCAGGCTCCGCAGTCGACGCATTCGTCCGGGTGGATGTACAAGGACCGGGAGCCCTCGTAAATGCAGTCGACCGGGCACTCCTCGATGCACGCCTTGTCCTTGACGTCGACACAAGGCTGCGCGATGACGTAGGTCACGCTGTCGTTCCTCCTCGATACGGGCGTTGGCGGGCCGTCCTCAGGCTCCGCTCGCCTGGCGCGCGGGAGCGCGGCGTCGTCGATGCCCACCCCTAGTATCTCCGTTCCCAGGCATGATCCGAACAGGAGGGGCTCCCAGAGCTGTGGAATTCACCGCCGGCGGACGGCTCGAGGTCCGCATCACCCCTGCTGACGTGGGCAAACGAGTCTCTGTCCGGCGCTTGAGCGACGCTTTGGCGCCGGGGGAGAAGTTCACCGACACGGTGGGCGTTCTCGCATCGTGGAACGACGGTGTAATGCTCATCACACGACGGAACGGCGAGAGCGTCCGGATTCCGGAGAGCTCCCTGGTCGCGGGCAAGGTCGTGCCGGCCGCGCCCGCCCGCAGGCGCGGACCCGCCGCCTCCTACGAGGAGCTGGCCCGGGTGTCCGCGCGGGCCTGGCAGCCCGTGGAGAGCGAGCGGCTCGGCGAGTGGGAGCTGCGGGCGGCCGCCGGGTTCACGCGGCGCGCCAACTCCGTGCTGCCGCTCGGCGACCCCGGACGGCCGCTGGACGAGGCGCTCTCGTCCGTACGCGAGTGGTACGCGGCCCGCGGGCTGCCCCCGTACGTCCAGACCGCGACCGGCGCCGAGGGCACGCAGGAACTGCTCTGCGCCGGCTTGGCGGAGCGCGGCTGGGCGCGCGAGGTGAGCGCGGAGCTCCACATCGGGGGGCTCGCCGCGCTCGGGGACCTGGCCGCGGACGTGGACCGGGTGGAGCTGTCCCGTTCCCCCGACGACGGGTGGCTGCGGCGGTACCAGCGTTTCGGGGTACCCGGACCGCATGTGTTCAAGGTGCTGGCGAGCGGGCCGTCGGTATGGTTCGCTTCCGTGCCCGGGAGCGGTGACGCCCCGGCCGCGATCGGGCGGTGCGTGGTGGACGGTCGCTGGGCGGGGTTCATGGCGGTCGAGGTGGACCCGGCGCACCGGCGCCAGGGGCTCGCCACCGCGGTGATGGCCGCGCTGTCCCGGCAGGCCCTGGCCGAGGGCGCGTCGGCGGCCTGGCTGCAGGTCGAGGCCGACAACGACGGCGCGCGATCGCTGTACGGCGGGATGGGTTTCACCGCGCATCACGCCTATCACCACTACCGGTACGGCCCCGCCTGAGCGGGCGCGGCGGCCCGACAGAGCACCGCGGACCCGACAGCGCACGGCAGACCGAACCAGCACGGCAGACCGAACGAGCACGGCAGACCGAACGAGCACGGCAGAGCACGGCAGAGCAGAGCACGGCACGGAGAGAGCGCCCGGCGAGGGCAGACACGAGGCACGTATGCACGCGGAGTCCGGCGAATGGCGACGGCGGTTCGCCGAAGAGGCGCGGTCGGAACGGCCCGGTCTCGCGCCGCTGTGCCTGCTGATCGGCGCCGAGGCGGACCCCTCGCTCGACGAGGACGGCATCGACGCCGCCGAGATCGAACTCGACCGGCTCGCGGGCCTGCTGCCCTTCCGGCCCGGCGGACCGCGCGCGTGGGCCCTGGCGATGGCCGAACTCCTCGGTGAACAGTGCGGGTTCGAGGGGACGCCGGGCGATTACCAGCGGCTGGACTCCTCGCTCCTGCACCAGGTCCTGCGCCGCCGCAGAGGCCTGCCCATCCTGCTCTCCGTCGTCTGGATGGAAGTGGCCCGGCGCGCGGGCGCCCCCGTCTACGGCGTGGCGCTGCCCGGACACTTCGTCGTCGGCTTCGGCCCCCGCGACGAGCAGGTGCTCGCCGACCCCTTCGACGGCGGCCGCCTCCTCACCGGCGCCGACGCGGAGCTCCTGGTCGCCGGGACGGCGGGCACGGGCATCCAGCCGTCGATGCTGACGCCCGCCGATCCGCTCAACATCGTGCAGCGCATCCTCAACAACATCCGCGCCTGGGCCGCCGCGCGCCCCGAGCGTTCCGAGGTCGCGCTGTGCGCCCTCGAACTCTCGCTCCTGCTGCCCGCCCATCCGGCCCGCCTGCGCTACGAGAGGGCCCAACTCCTCGTACAGCGAGGGGACTTCCTCGGCGGCGCGAAGGAGCTCGACGCGTACGCGGATGTCGTGTCGACGGTCGAGCCGACCACGGCGGACCGCGTACGCGAGCAGGCGCGGGCCGCGCGGGCGATGCTGAACTGACGGCGCCGCGGCCGGGCGCGCCAGGCCCCGGCGACGTATCGATCGGCGCGACCGGGCACCACGGACGTATGCACCCCCTACCCCCCGGAACCACCGAGCGGCGGCGGCTGTTCGCCGCCGAGGCCGGGTCCTCGCGGCCCGACCTGGCGCTCCTGTGCCTGCTGATCGGCGCCGAGGCGGACCCCTCGCTCGACGGGCCGGGCATCGCGACCACGCGGCGCCTGCTCGACCGGCTCGCGGAGCAGGCCGTACGCGGCCACCGGCACCGGCACACCGACGACCCGCGGTCCTGGGCCGCCGTCCTCGCCGAACTCCTGGGCGAACGCTGCGGGTTCAGGGGCAGACCGGGCGACTACCAGCGCCTGGACTCCGCACTCCTGCACCAGGTCCTGCGCCGCCGCAGAGGCCTGCCCATCCTGCTCTCCGTCGTCTGGATGGAAGTGGCCCGGCGCGCGGGCGCCCCCGTCCACGGGGTGGCGCTGCCCGGACACTTCGTCGTCGGCTTCGGCCCCCGCGACGAGCAGGTGCTCGCCGACCCCTTCGGCGGCGGCAGGATCCTCGCCCGCGCGGACGTCGAGCTCCTCGTCGCGGCAGCCACAGGTGGCCCGTTGGCGGCTTCGATGCTCTGCCCCGCGGGCCCGCTGGACGTCGTGGGGCGCATCCTCGACACCATCCGCGCCTGGGCCGCCGCACGCCCCGAACGCACCGACGTCGCGCTCTGGGCCGTCGAACTCGCCCTGCTCCTCCCGGCACCGCCGCCCCGCCTGCACTACGAGCGCGCCCAACTCCTCGTACAGCGAGGGGACTTCGCCATTGGCGCCCGCGCGCTCGACTCCTACGCCGATGACATCGCCCGCCGTGACCCGGCGACGGCCGACCGTGCCCGGTGGCAGGCGGCCGGGGCGCGGGCGATGCTGAACTGAGAGCCTGTGGCGCGGGCCCGCCGGTGCGCGTCAGAGCCAGCCCTTGTCCCTGGCCGTCCTGACCGCCTCGGCGCGGTTGCGGACCGCGAGCTTCTGGATCGCCGTCGAGAGGTAGTTGCGGACCGTGCCCTGGGAGAGGTGCAGGGCCGTGGCGAGCTCCGCGTTGGTGGCGCCGTCGGCCGCCGCGCGCAGCACCTCGCGCTCGCGGTCGGTCAGCGGGTTCGCGCCCCCCGCGAGGGCCGCCGCCGCCAGCGTGGGGTCGATGACGCGCTCCCCCGCGAGCACCTTGCGCACCGCGGCGGCGAGCTGGGCCGCCGGGGCGTCCTTGACCAGGAACGCGTCGGCGCCTGCCTCCATGGCGCTGCGCAGATAGCCGGGGCGGCCGAACGTGGTGAGTACGACGATCTTCAACTCCGGGAAGACGGCGTGCAGTTCACCGGCCGCCTCGATGCCCGTCAGGCCGGGCATCTCGATGTCGAGCAGCGCCACGTCCACGGCGCGCTCACGTGCCGCCGCGAGCACCTCGTCGCCGCGGGACACCTGGGCGACGACCTCGATGTCCGGCTCCAGGCCGAGCAGCGCCGCGAGGGCCTCACGGACCATCGCCTGGTCCTCGGCCAGCAGAATCCTGATCATGAGAGGGATCCTACGGCGGCCTTCGCCAGCGGTACGCGGGCCGCCAGGCGGAAGCCGCGGCGGACCCCCGGCCCCGTCTCCAGGACCCCGCCTACCGCCTCCACGCGCTCCGCGAGGCCCGTCAGGCCGTTGCCCGCGGCGGCGCCGGAGCCGCCCGCCCCGTCGTCCTCCACGGTGAGTTCGAGGAGCGGTCCCGCGAGCGTCTGGCGCGCCGTGAACGCCACCGTGCAGCGCCGCGCCCCGCTGTGCCGTACGGCATTGGTCACGGCCTCCCGCAGCGCCCAGGCCAGCGCCGCCTCCGCCTCCTCGCCCGGCAGTTCGGCGGGCGGCTCCAGCGGGACGTCGGCGTCCATGCCCGCGGCGGTGAGAGCGGTGCGCGCGCCCGCGAGCTCGCCCGCCAGGGTGCGCCGCCGGTAGCCGGAGACCGCCTCCCGGACGTCCACCAGGGCCTGGCGGCTGACCTGTTCGATGTCGGCGACCTGCTGGGCGGCCTTGTCGGGGTCGGTGGGGAGCATCCGCCCGGCGAGCTCGCTCTTGAGCGTGATCAGGGAGAGCGAGTGGCCGAGCAGGTCGTGCAGGTCCCTGGCGAGCCGCAGCCGCTCCTCGTTGGCGGCGAGCTGGGCGACGGTGGCGCGGGCCTGCCGCAGCTGGACCGTCGTACGGATCAACTCGCGTACGCCGGACATCGCGAAGCCCACCAGGAGGGTGATCACGCCGAGGTTGGTGATCAGGTTGCCGAGGCCGTCGTCCCGCAGGCCGACCACGATCATCAGCAGGGTGACCGCGGGGATCACGCCGAGCGAGTACCGGATCGGCAGGACGGCGCCCGCCGAGACCGATACGTACACGAAGAGTCCGAGCCAGTGGTCGCCGAAGCTGAAGGCGAGGAGCGCGGCGAGGACGACCAGGACCGCGAAGGAGGCGATGACGTTGGCCCACCGCAGGATCTTGGTGGTGTAGCGGAAGACGAGGGTCAGATAGCAGGCCACGAAGACCGCGAGGCCGATCGAGCCGAGGACCGTGGCGAGTGCCGTGTGACGGCCGTCCGCCAAGTCCTTGACCGGGGCACTCAGGAACACCAGCCAGACACCGATCCAGACCGCCTTCGTCAGGCACTGACGGCGGCCTTGGGGCGGTCGCCCGAAGGTGTACACGGGGTGCAGCTCATTGTTCTCAGCGTCTGTCTTGCTCTTCTCAGCGTCTGTCTTGCTCACGCCTTCAGTGTGTCCTTCCGGTACAGCCACGCCGCGCCGCCCGCGAAGAGAAGGAAGTAGGCGGCCAGAAGGATGACGTCCTTCGCGTGCGGCGCCTCGCCGAGTTCGATGGCCTGCCCGAGGGCAGCGTACGCGTGGGTGGGCAGCCAGGACGCGGTCTCCCGCAGCCAGTGCGGGAACGTCGTCACGGGCATCCACAGACCGCCGAGGATGGAGAGCCCGAAGTAGATGATCATCGTGATCGGGCGTACGGCGTCACCGGTCGCGAGGTAGCCGATGGCCACGCCGAGCGCGGCGAAGCAGAGGCTGCCCGCCCAGATCGCGCCGGTCAGCGCCAGCCACTGCCAGGCGTCGAAGCGGACGTCCTTGAAGATGCCCGCGACGGCGAAGACCACGACGATGGACGGCAGGCTCACCACGGCCGCGCTGGCGGTCTTCGCGAGGACATAGCCACGTCCGGGCAGTGCCGTCAGGCGCAACTGCCGTACCCAGCCGCTCTCGCGCTCCTTGGCGATGCGCTCGCTGTTGCCCATGAGGACGGCGGTCAGTGCGCCGAAGGATGCCATCGAGACCATCATGAACGCGGGGACGGACAGGCCCGTTTCGGGAACCTTGTCTGAACCGTCCTGACTGCCCGCGATGATCACGAAGAGCATCGAGGGGTAGATGACGGAGAAGAACAGGAATTTGCGGTTGCGCAGGGAGCGGGTGATCTCGAGCTTGATGAGACTCCGCGAGGCGAAGGCGTTCGTCATCGGGTCCTGGCCTCCTCGGCCTCGGTGATCGCCACGAAGGCCTGCTCGAGTCCGAGCCCGGCGACTTCGAGGTTGCGGGGGTAGAGGCCGAGCCCGTACAGCGCGTGCACGGTGGCGTCGGCGTCCGTCGACTGGAGGCGGACCGTGTGGCCCGAGACGTCCAGCGTGGTGAGGTGCGGCAGGGCGCGGAGCCGCTCGGCGAGGGCGACGCCGATGCCGGTGCCGGTGCCGGTGCCGGTGCCGGTGCCGGTGCCGGTGCCGGTGCCGGTGCCGGTGCCGGTGCCGGGGGCACTGTCCGTGCCCTCGTCCGGCAGGTCGAAGGCGACCTTGCGGGCGCCCGCCTTGGCCTTGATCTCGGCGGCGGTGCCGTCCGCGAGGAGGCGGCCGCGGTGCAGGACCAGGACACGGTCGGCGATCGCGTCGGCCTCCTCCAGGTAGTGCGTGGCGAACAGGACCGCGCGGCCCTGGTCCGCCTGCTCCCGCATGGTGGCCCAGAACGCCTGGCGGGCGGTGACGTCCATGCCGGTGGTCGGCTCGTCGAGCACGATCAGGTCATTGGCGCCCGCTGTGGCGAGCGCGAAGCGGACGCGCTGCTCCTGGCCGCCGGAGAGCTTGTCGACCTTGCGCTCCGCGATCTGGGTGATGCCCGCGTGGGCGAGCACGTCGTTCACGCGGTGCGGCCGCGGGTGCAGGTCGCAGGCGAGCGTCACCAGTTCGCGCACGGTGACCTCGCCCATCAGGCCGCCGCTCTGCAGCATGGCGCCGACCCGGCCCGCGGTGATCGCCTCGCGGGGTGCCGCACCGAAGACCCGTACCGTGCCGCTGTCCGGGCGTTTGAGGCCGAGCAGCAGGTCGAGGGTGGAGGACTTGCCCGCGCCGTTCGGGCCGAGGAGCGCCACCGTCTCGCCCGGGTGGAGGTCGAGGGTCAGACCGTCGACGGCACGGACCTCGCCGTAGTTCTTGGTCACCTGCTCGAAGCTCACGGCGGTCGTGGTGGCCGCGACGGCGGGCGGTGATGTGGTCGTCGTCATGTCCACCATCGTCACAAAACCGCAGGTGGCGGCGGCAGTGCCGGATGTGGTGTCTCCGGGATGACAGATGTCATGCCGGATGGTGTGCAAAAGGCCGGACGGTTCACCCGGGGGCCACCCGGGCGAGACCGTCCGGCCTCCGTACGCGTATCAGGGTCAGCCGGCGTTCGTCTCGATCACGCCGATCCGCTCCGCCGGTGTCTTGCCGATCAGCGCTTTGCCCATCGCCTGGGCGACGTCCGTCGGCTTGACGGGCGTCTTGGAGCCGTTGCCGCGCTGGATCAGGATGCCGTCGAAGACGTTGCCGTACAGCTTCTGGAGCTCCTCCAGGTTGTAGTGCACCTGGAGGGTTCCGTTCGCGAGCGGCCGTGTCTCAAGGATCTTCGGCAGTGACTTCGACGGGCCGAACGGGATCGACCTGGCGCCCGCCTTGATCGTGACGTTGGCGGACATGGCGGGCTTCGCGAAGGTCGTCATGAACTTGTCGACCTCGGCCTTGGCGATCTGCGGCTTGCGGGTGGTGACCGGCACCTGGACCGCGCCCGCGCCGCCCGTCTGGACCTGCTTCTTGTACGCCTCGGCGACCGCCGTGGTCGACGCCTGGGGGTCGATCCCCTTGCCGACCTTGCCGTAGACCGGAACGGCCTTGCCGGGCAGGAACTCGACCGTGCCCTCCTTCGCCGTGCCCGAGCCGCCCGCGGCACGCTCCAGGGCGGCCGCCAGCTTCTCCTCGTCGACGGGCATGACGGGCTCGACGACGCGCTGGCCGCCGAAGAGCGAACCGACCACGGACACCGGGTTGTAGTCGCTGCCCGCGGCCTCGCGGACGGTGGCCTGGCTGTCGAGGGTCAGGCCCGCCTGGTCCGGCTTGAGCGTGACCGGCGTGCCGTCCACCGACAGCTTCAGGGGCTTGGTGACGCGCGCGCCGAGGGCGTCGTCGAGCTTCTTGACGGCCTCGTCGCGGGTGCCGCCGCCGATGTCGACGCCGAGCACGGTGGTGCCCTTCGGCACGTCCGCGTGGTTCATCAACAGGCCCGCGCCGTACGCGCCGCAGCCCACGACGACCACGGCGACCGCGAGGAGGACCAGCTTGTTGCGGCCCTTCTTCTTCTTTTTCGGCGCGGGGGCGGCGGGCGGCACGTCCGAACGCACCGGCTCGGGCAGCTTCGGCGGGGTGTGCGACACCGGCCCGTCGCCCTGCGGCCCTGCCGGGAACGGCGAGTTGTCGTGTACGGGCGGCACGACGGGGATACCGCTGGTGAGGGTCTCACCGGAGACGTTGCCACCGGGCGCGGAGCCACCGGGAGCGCCGGGCACGCCGGAAACGCCGGGCGGCGGGCCGGACTTCTGCGGCGTGAGGATCGCGGTGTCGTCGCTCATGGCCGCGCCGGGGCGGGGCGGCCGCCCCGCGGGGCCACCGGGGGCCGGGGGCCGGGGGCCGGAGCCGGGCGGGCCCACGGAGCTGTCACCGGTGACCGGGCCGCCGGTCGGGCCAGTGGGGGTCCGGGAGTCCCCGGAGCCACCCGAAGGCGCACCAGCACCAGCACCCGCGCCCGCGGAGAAGTACGGCAGATCGCCGCGCTGCGGGTCGCCGCCCTGCGGAGCACCCGTACCGAGCGGAGCACCCGTACCGAGGGGACCCGACGCCACGGCGCCGGACACGTCGAAGGAGCCGGTACCGGAACCGCCTGACGTACCGGACCCGCCGGAAGAACCGGCCCCGGCGGGCTTGCGCGGTGCGAACCAGTCGCTCGTCTTGTCCTCGGCCGCCGCGGAGGCCGCCGTACCGCCGTCACCCGGTCCGGCACCGCCGCCGGCCCCGGGGGCGAGGGGGGTACCGGCGCCCAGCGAACCGCCCGCGTAGCCCGCTCCGGGAGCGCCCGGCAGGCCACCGTCACGGCTGTCGCCACCGTCACGCCGGTCGTCGACGTCCGCGTTCGCGAAGTCGCCACGCGCGCCGTCATCGGCGACGGGCGTGCGCATGACGACCGGCGGGATGGGCCGCGAACCGGGGATGTTGATCCGGATGCGGGTGGTCAGCGTGGTCTGGGTCTCGGGCTCGTCGGGCCGCTCGTCGGCAGCCTGCCGCCGCACACCGTCCTGGCCGCCGTCGGCGGCGGCACCCTGGGCCGGGGAGCCGTAGGGCGGCGTCCCCGAGGGGTATGCGGCTCCACCGCGCCCCTGGGGGCCGGAGGACGAACTGTCAGTTTCACGACTCAAGGCAGGTTCTCCTGGTTGACTCCGCCGCCCGTCTCGACCTCATCCGGGGTCCCCCCGGCCGGAGGTTGGGGAGGCTCGGCGGCCGCACCACCATACTGGCCGCCGTCGGCACTCATCCTGTGACCGGCGTCAAACCCGTGCGGGACACGGGTCGAAGTGGTACGTCACTTGCCAAGTCGGGCGGCGGGACCGCTCGGTTGCGGCCCCTGCCCGAGCGTGGCGCACATCACAGCAACGGCCATTCCGCCGAGCAGGAAGCCGTACGAGCCGAGACCCGCGCCGAAGAGGAAGTCGCCCTCGGGTCTGGTCGCGGTGAGCAGCATGACGGCCACCAGCCAGCCCGCGGCGGGCGCGACGGCCCCCGCTCTGGTGCCGGTCGCCCGCGACCCGCCGTAGAAGAGTCCCGCGGCGCCGAGGAGCGCGAGCAGCAACCCGGCGGGGAAGAAGCCGTCTTGGACGAGCGCGCCCGCGACGCCGACGACGGCGCCGAGCACGAAGAGCCCGACATACGCGGCAAGTCGCCCCGGTCTCAGGGGCTGTGCGAGGAAGCTCCCCGCGGGCGCGGCGGCCCCCGCACCGGACGCCGGGACGGCACCCGGCCCCGGGGCGGCGGGCTTCTTGGGGGCGCCGGAACCGGCCCCCGACGACGCACGGGATCGCGTACTCACAGCGCGGTCACCTCAGCCACATCCGTCACCCTTTCGAGACCCGCGAAAAGATCCGTCTCGCGAGCCGTTCCCTCCGTGGAGGCTGTGGGGACTTCTCCCCGCACCAGCTCGTAGTACTCCACATCGAAAATCGGCTGCGCGAGCTCGTTCGAGAGGATGAAGAGCGGGCCGCTCACCGTGATCTGGGTGGCGTGGGCCGCCATCGCCGCGGCCTTGGCCGCCTGGTGGGGGCGGCCGTCGATCTCCGTGGTGATCCGCTCGTCGTCCGTGACGCCCGGCACGTCGGCGACGACGGCGGGCACGGCGAACGGCGAGTGCCGCAGCGCCCCCGACATCCACCGGAAGCGCTCCTCGACCACGGACCGCGGGGCGCGGTTCCAGTAGATCTTGGCGATGGTGTGGGGGTCGCCGAGGTCGGCGCGGAAGGCGGGCTCGGAGGCGAGCTCGGCGGCGCGCATGGCGACGCGGTGCGCCTGGATGTGGTCGGGGTGGCCGTACCCCCCGTCGGGGTCGTACGTGACGAGGACCTGGGGGCGCACCTCGCGGATCACCTCGACGAGGTGCGCGGCAGCCTCGTCGAGGTCGGCCGACCAGAAGGCGCCGGGGCGGTGGTTCTGCTCGACGCCCATCATTCCGGAGTCGCGGTAGCGCCCGGTGCCGCCGAGGAAGCGGTGGTCGGTGACGCCGAGGGCCTTCATGGCGGCGGCCAGCTCCCCGATGCGCTGGGCGCCCAGGGAGTCCTCCCGGTCGGCGGTGAGATGGGCGAGGTCGGCCGGGATGACCTCACCCTCCTCGCCCAGCGTGCAGGTCACCAAGGTGACATGGGCGCCTTCGGCCGCGTACTTGGCCATGGTCGCGCCGGTGGTGATCGACTCGTCGTCGGGGTGCGCGTGCACGAGCAGCAGGCGCCGGGCGGGCAGTTCCGTCATGGGACCACCCTACGAGCCCCCGGCTCAGAACTTGATGTCGCCGATCATCCCCGCCACGTTGGTCGTCAGCTCGTTGATGGTCGGCGCGACGGACGAGCTCGCGAGGTAGAAGCCGAGCAGCGTACAGACGACCGCATGCCCCGCTTTCAGACCTGACTTCTTGACCAACAGGAAGACGATGATCGCCAGCAGCACCACCGCCGAAATCGAGAGTGCCACGGCGGTCACCTCCAAGTCGTTGCCGTAACCCAGTGCGGACGCCAGCAGGTACATACCCACCAAGCGCTACGGATCATAACTATCCGTGTGGACGCATGAGTCGGAGCACGGCAGCACAGGGGGGCGCATGCGCCATAGGCTCGGGGGATGACCACCGAGATCCCCGGAATTCCCAGGCCTGACGAGAGCCCGGCACAGCGGCTCTCCTTCCCGCGTCAGCACGCCCGCACCCAGCGTTTCACCCTCGGCGCGCCGCGCGCGTTCACGGTGGCGCCGGACGGTTCGCGCGTCGCGTTTCTCCGTTCGTCCTCTAGTACCGATCGAGCCAACCGGCTCTGGGTTCTCGACGTGTCGGACGGTTCCGCCGAGCGCGAGGTGGCCGATCCGCACCTGCTGCTCGGCGGCGCGGCCGAGCAGTTGTCCGCCGAGGAGCGCGCGCGGCGCGAGCGCAGCCGTGAGGGCGGCGCGGGCATCGTGGGCTATGCGACGGACGCGGCGGTGGAGCTGGCGGCGTTCGCCCTGTCGGGCCGCCTCTTCACGGCGGAGCTGCGGGCGGGCACGGCGCGCGAACTGCCGGTGCCGGGGCCGGTGATCGACCCGCGTCCCTCACCGGACGGGCGGCACGTCGCGTACGTCGCGCGGGGCGCGCTGCGCGTGACCGGGGCCGACGGCACGGGCGACCGGGCCCTCGCGGAGCCGGAGACGGCCCAGGAGACGGGCCGGGAGGCAGGCCAGGAGGCGGGCCAGGAGGGCACCGTCGCCTACGGCCTCGCGGAGTTCATCGCGGCCGAGGAGATGGCCCGTGCACGGGGCTTCTGGTGGTCGCCCGACTCCACCCGGCTGCTCGTCGCCCGGGTGGACGACGCCCCGGTGCAGCGGTGGTGGATCGCGGACCCGGCGAACCCCGATCGCAAGCCCGAGCAGATCGCGTATCCGGCCGCGGGCACACCCAACGCGGACGTACGCCTCTTCGTGCTCGGTCTGGACGGCTCGCGCACCGAGGTGGCCTGGGACCGCGCGCGCTTCCCCTATCTCGCGCGGGTGCACTGGTCGGCGGACGGCGCGCCGCTGCTGCTCGTGCAGTCCCGCGACCAGGGCAGCCAGCTGTACCTCGCGGTGAACCCCGACGACGGATCCACCCGGATGGTGCACGCGGAGGAGGACGCGGACTGGCTGGAACTCTTCCCCGGCGTGCCGTGCTGGTCGCCCAGCGGCAAGATGGTGCGGATCGTGGACGAGGGCGGCGCCCGCGTCCTGGCCTGGGGCGAACGGCCGCTGACCGGGCCGCAGTTGCATGTGCGCGCGGTCCTGGACGTGACCGAGGCGGACGTCCTGATCTCGGCGTCGGCGGGCGAGGCGGCGGCCGACCCGGAGATCGGCGAGATCCATGTGTACCGCGTCAACGAACTGGGCGTGGAGCGCGTCTCGCAGGAGCCGGGGGTGCACTCCGCGGTCCGCGCGGGCGGCCTCACCGTCCTGGTGTCGGCCACGCTCGACCACCCGGGGGCGCAGGTGCGGGTGATGCGCGAAGGCAAACAGGTGGCCGCCGTCGCCTCGCACGCGCAGCGCCCGGGGCTCACTCCGCGCGTGACGCTGACCGAAGGGGGCACGCGGCGGATTCCGTGCGCCGTCCTGCTCCCCACCGATTACAAGGAGACAGACGGCCCCCTTCCGGTACTGCTCGATCCGTACGGCGGTCCGCACGGCCAGCGCGTCCAGCGTGCGCACAACATGTTCCTGACCTCGCAGTGGTTCGCCGACCAGGGCTTCGCGGTGATCGTGGCGGACGGCCGCGGCACCCCCGGCCGCTCCCCCGGCTGGGAGAAGTCGATCAAGAACGACAAGACCCTGACGCTGGAGGACCAGGTCCACGCCCTCCACGCGCTGGCCGAAAGGTTCCCTCTCGATCTGGAGCGGGTGGCGATCCGCGGCTGGTCCTACGGCGGTTATCTGGCCGGGATGGCCGCGCTGCGCCGCCCCGACGTGTTCCACGCGGCGGTGGTCGGCGCCCCGGTGACGGATCTGCGGCTCTACGACACGCACTACGAGGAGCGCTACCTCGGCGACCCGAACCGGACCCCGGAGACGTACCGGCACAACTCCCTGGTCTGGGACGACGGCCTCGTCGAAGCGGCCGAACCGCACCGCCCCATGCTGATCGTGCACGGCCTGGCCGACGACAACGTGGTCGTGGCGCACTCCCTGCGGCTCTCCTCGGCCCTGCTCGCCGCGGGCCGCCCGCACGAGGTCCTGCCGCTGTCCGGCGTCACGCACATGACCCCGCAGGAGCAGGTGGCGGAGAACCTCCTGCTGCTCCAGGTCGACTTCCTGAAGCGGTCCCTGGGCTTGAGCAGGCCCTGACGAAACCCCGTCCCGCCGTTACGGCACGACCTGCTTCTCCTCTGCGAAGTGGCAGGCCGAGTCGTGCGCGGCGGGGCCCTCGTGGTGCCGGAACTCCGCCGGCACGGCGAGCAGGGGCACTTCGAGTGCGCACCGCTCCCGCGCCTTCCAGCAGCGGGTGCGGAAGCGGCAGCCGGAGGGCGGGTTGGCGGGCGAGGGGACGTCGCCGGAGAGGATGATCCGCTCCCGGTGCTCGCGCGCGTCGGGGTCGGGGACGGGGACGGCGGAGAGCAGCGCCTGGGTGTAGGGGTGCGTCGGGTGCTCGTAGATCTCCTCGTCCGAGCCGATCTCGACGATGCGCCCGAGGTACATGACGCCGACCCGGTCGGAGATGTGCCGCACGATCGAGAGGTCGTGGGCGATGAAGACGTAGGAGAGGTCGAACTCGCTCTGCAGCTTGTCCAGGAGGTTGATGACCTGCGCCTGGACGGAGACGTCGAGGGCGGAGACCGGTTCGTCCGCGACGATGATCTCCGGCCGCAGCGCGAGGCCGCGGGCGATGCCGATGCGCTGGCGCTGGCCGCCGGAGAACTGGTGCGGGTAGCGGTTGATGTACTCGGGGTTGAGGCCGACCACGTCGAGGAGGTCCTGGACCTTCTGGCGGCGCGAGCCCTTCGGGGCGACTTCGGGGTGGATCTCGTACGGCTCGCCGATGATGTCCCCGACCGTCATACGGGGGTTAAGGGAGGTGTACGGGTCCTGGAACACCATCTGGATGTTGCGGCGCACCGCCTTGAGCGCGCGCCCCGACAGCTTGGTGATGTCCTCGCCCTTGTAGCGGATTTCGCCCGCGGTCGGCCGTTCCAGGTTGACCAGCATCTTGGCGACCGTCGACTTGCCGCAGCCGGACTCGCCCACGATGCCGAGCGTCTCGCCCCGCGCCAGGTCGAAGTCGACGCCGTCCACCGCCTTGACCGCGCCGACCTGCTTGCGGATGACGATGCCCTGGGTGAGCGGGTAGTGCTTGACCAGGCCGCGGACCGCCAGGATCGGCTCGGCCCCGGACTCCGGTCCGTGGGGCTCCGACCCGTGCGCGGCGAACTCCATCTCGCCCCGCGCCTTGTCCATCAGCTGCCGCGCGGTCTCGCCCTCCTCCGCCAGGTGCTTCCTGCTGACGTGCGATCCGTGCGATCCGTGCGCACCGCCCTCACCGTGTCGCATCGAGCGTCTCCTTCCAGAAGTGGCAGGCGCTCCTGCGCTCGGCGGTAAGCCCCTCGTACGTGACCCGCGCGAGCGGCGGATCGAGGGTGCGGCACACGTCCTGGGCCATGGGGCAGCGGGGGTGGAAGGGGCAGCCGGGCGGAATGTTCATGAGGTTCGGCGGCAGGCCCTTGATCGCGTAGAGGTCCTGGCCCTTCTGGTCGAGGCGCGGGATGGATTCGAGCAGGCCGAGGGTGTACGGGTGAGCGGGGGCCCGGTAGATCTCGTGGACGGGGGCGCGTTCGACGATGCGGCCCGCGTACATGACGGCGATGGTGTCGGCGACGTCCGCCACGACGCCGAGGTCGTGGGTGATGAGGATCAGGCCCATGTTCATCTCGCGCTGAAGCTCCGCGAGGAGGTCCATGACCTGGGCCTGGACGGTGACGTCGAGGGCGGTGGTCGGCTCGTCCGCGATGATCAGCGCGGGTTCGAGCGCCATCGCCATGGCGATCATGATGCGTTGGCGCATGCCGCCGCTGAACTGGTGCGGGTACTGCCCGACGCGCTCCCTGGCCGCCGGGATCCGCACCCGGTCCATCAGCTCGACGGCCTTGGTTCTGGCGTCCTTGCGCGACATGCCCCGGTGCACGACGTACATCTCGCCGAGCTGGGCGCCGACGCTGAGCACCGGGTTCAGTGAGGAGAGCGCGTCCTGGAAGACCATCGCCATACCGGCGCCGCGGACCTTGCGCCGCTCCTCCTCCTTGAGCTTCAGGAGGTCCCGGCCCTGGAAGAGGATCTCGCCCTTGGTGATCTTTCCGGGCGGGACGTCGAGGATGCCCATGAGGGCCTGGGCGGTCACGGACTTGCCGGAACCGGACTCGCCGAGGACGGCGAGGGTCTCGCCCGCGGCGACGCTGTAGTCGACGCCGTTGACGGCCTTGGCGATCCCGTCCCGGGTGCGGAACTCGACGTGCAGGTCCCGCACTTCGAGCAGCTTGGCCGCCTTGGGCTCGCTGCGGGCGGACGGATCGGATGCCACGGTTGCCATGGGCGCCTACCTCAGCTTCGGGTCGAGGGCGTCGCGCACCGCGTCGCCGAGCATGATGAACGCGAGCACGGTGATGGCCAGGGCTCCGGCGGGCCAGAGCAGCATGTGCGGGGCGTTGCGGATGTACTGGGAGGCGGCCGAGATGTCGATGCCCCAGCTGACGGTCGGCGGCTTCAGGCCGACGCCGAGGTACGAGAGCGTCGCTTCGAGGGCGATGTACGTACCGAGCGCGATGGTCGCCACGACGATGACCGGGGCGACGGCGTTCGGCGTGATGTGGCGGAGCAGCATCCGGGAGTTGGAGGCGCCGAGCGCCCGCGCCGCCTGGACGTAGTCGTTGTGCTTGGCGGTGATGACCGAGCCGCGCGCGATGCGGGAGATCTGCGGCCAGCCGAGCAGCACCATGAAGCCGACCACGGGCCAGACCGTGGAGCTGGTGACCACCGAAAGGAGCACCAGGCCGCCGAGGACGACGGGGATGGCGAAGAAGATGTCGGTGATGCGGGAGAGGATCGCGTCCCACGCCCCGCCGAAGAACCCGGCGAGCCCGCCGAGCACGCTGCCGATGAGCGCGACGACGAGGGTGGCGCACACGCCGACGGTGACCGAGACCCGGGTGCCGTGGACGACCCGGGTGTAGACGTCGCAGCCCTGCTCGTTGAAGCCGAAGGGGTGGCCGGGCGCCGAGCTCTTCTGCGCGTTGGCGAGGTCGCAGTCCAGCGGGTTGCGGGAGGCGATGAGGGAGGGCCAGAGGGAGATGACGACGAGGAAGAGGATGATCAGGCCCGAGACGATGAAGACCGGGTTGCGCCGCAGGTCCCGCCAGGCGTCGGACCACAGGCTGCGCGCCGGGGCGGAGGGGCCGCTGCCGTCGGGTCCGCCCGGCGACTTCTCCAGGGAGGTCGCCTCGCTGGTGGCGAGGTCCATCGCGCCGCCCATTCCGGTGGCGGCCATCGCGCGCTCCGGCTCCTGCGGTTCAGGCATAGCGGATCCTCGGGTCGAGTACGGCGTAGAGGAGGTCGACGATCAGGTTGGCCGCCAGGAAGACCAGGACCAGGACGGTCACGAAGCCGACGACGGTCTGGGTGCTCTGGCGCAGGATGCCCTGGTAGAGCTGGAAGCCGACGCCGTGGATGTTGAAGATCCGCTCGGTGACGATCGCGCCGCCCATCAGCGCGCCCACGTCGGTGCCGATGAAGGTGACCACCGGGATGAGTGAGTTGCGCAGCAGGTGCCGGGTGATGACGCGGCGCCGGGGCAGGCCCTTGGCGACGGCGGTGCGTACGTAGTCGGCGCGCCGGTTCTCCGCGATGGAGGTGCGGGTCAGGCGGGTCACGTACGCCAGGGAGACGGAGGCCAGGACGAGTCCGGGGATCAGGAGTTCGTTGATGGGCGCCTCGCTGGACACGGAGGGTTTGATCACGCCCCACTGGACGCCGAGGAGGAGTTGCAGCACGAGTCCGGTGACGAAGGTGGGGATGGAGATCACGACGAGCGTGAGCAGCAGCACCACGGTGTCGACGGGCCGCCCGCGCCGCAGCCCCGTGAGCACGCCCAGCGAGATGCCGATGACGATCTCGAAGACGATGGCGACGACGGTGAGCCGGATGGTGACGGGGAAGGCGGCCGACATCAGCTCGGTGACCTTCTGGCCGTTGAAGGCGGTGCCGAAGTCGCCGGTGAAGAGGTTGCCCATGTACGTCAGGTACTGCTGCCACACCGGCTTATCGAGGCCGAACTCCTTCTTCAGCTGGGCGGCCGTGGCCGGGTCGCACTTGCGGTCGCCGCAGAGGCCCGCGACGGGGTCGCCCATCACGTTCACCATCAGGAAGATCAGCAGGGTGGCGCCGATGAAGACCGGGATCATCTGCAGCAGACGCCGGATCACATAACGTCCCACGGGGGCTCCGGAATTAGGGGGAGCGGCCGCCGGGCGCCCTCGCGGGGGCCCGGCGGCCGCTCCCGGCGTCTCAGTTGACCTTGATCTCGTTGTAGACGGGCACGCTGAACTGGTTCAGCGAGACGTCGGAGACCTTGTCCGAGTAGCCGGCGCTGCCGTTCTGGTACCAGAGCGGGATGGCGGGCATCTTCTCGGCGAGGATCTTCTCGGCGTCCTGGAACTTGCCGACGGCCTTGCCGGTGTCGGTCTCGCCGTTGGCCTCGTTGACGAGCTTGTCGAACTCCTTGCTGGAGAACTTGCCGTCGTTGGAGGGGGCGTCGGTGAAGTAGACCGGCTCAAGGAAGTTCTGGATCAGCGGGTAGTCCATCTGCCAGCCCGCGCGCCAGGCGCCGTCGAGCTCCTGCTTGGAGGCCTTGCTGCGGAAGTCCGCGAAGGTGCCGACGGGGCTTGCGACGCAGGCCTTGTCCTTGCCGAGGGCCTTGTTGATGGAGTTGCAGACGGCGTCGACCCACTCCTTGTGCGAGCCGGTGTCCGCGTTGTACGAGATCTTGAGGGTGCCGCCGGGGATGCCGCCGCCGTCCTCGACCATCTTCTTGGCCTTCGCCGCGTCGTACTTGCAGGCGTCGCCGCAGAGCCCGTCCTGGTAGCCGCCGTCCTTGCCGAGCACCGGCGAGGTCCAGTCGGTGGCGGGCGTCCGCGTCTTCTGGAAGATCGTCTCGGTGATCTGCTCGCGGTTGATCGCCATGGACAGGCCCTGGCGGACCTTCTCCATCCCCGGCTTGCTCCACTTGCTGTCGTAGGAGGGGAAGGCGAGGGTCTGGATGATGCCGGCGGGGGTGTTGATGTAGCGGTCGCCGAGGTCGTTCTTGGCGTTCTTGAGCTGGGAGGCGGGCACGTCGTCGACGAGGTCGAGGTTGCCGGCCATCAGGTCGGTGTAGGCGGTGTTGTTGTCGGTGTAGACCTTCATGTCCACACCGCCGTTCTTCGCCTTGTCCTCGCCGGGGTACGCGTCCCACTTGCGCAGGGACATCTTCGAGCCCTTGGTGTACGAGTCCACGGTGTACGGGCCGTTGCCGACGGGCTTGGAGAGCCAGGCGTCGTGGTGGTCGTAGAACGCCTTCGGCAGCGGCGCGAAGGCCGGGTAGCCGAGGGTGTCGGGCCAGGTGGAGAACTTCTGGCTGAGCTTGACGGTGAAGGTCGTGTCGTCGGTGACCTTGAGTCCGGAGAGGGTCTTGGCGCTCGCCTCGCCCTTCTCGGGGTGGACCTTGTCGTAGCCGTCGATGTAGCCGAAGAAGTACGCGTTCTTCTGGTTGTTCTTGAGGTTCGCGCCGTAGTTCCAGGCGTCCACGAAGGACTTGGCGGTGATCTTCTCGCCGTCGCTGAACTTCCAGTTCTTCTTGATCTTGACCGTGAAGTTCTGCGCGTCCTTGGTGTCGATCGACTCGGCGACCATGTTCTTGGCCTCGCCGGTCTTCGGGTCGTACCGCTTGAGACCCCGGAAGAGCATGTCGAGGATCTTGCCGCCCTGGACCTCGTTGGTGTTCGCCGGTTCGAGCGGGTTCTGCGGGTCGCCCCAGGAGGAGCCCACGATGCCGGAGCCGTCGCCACCGCCGCCGCCGCTTCCCCCGCCACCACAGGCCGTCGCCGCGAGGGCGACCGCCACCGCACATGCGGCCCACTTGGCGTGCGTGGCTCCACGCATGGAGTCCTCCAGTCCTGTGCTGTCCTGCCGTCCTGGCGTTCGGTGTCCCGCGAGCCGACGCACATATCGAGCCGACTCACGTATCGCCAAATATCGCCTTACGAGACATGAACCGCACATTTACGCCACCCGTACGAGTCGGAGCCCATCCGGATGTACGCATTCCGAGACGATCACGCCCGCATATCGGACTCATTGCCCGCCTTGCCCGACGGCGCCCGGCCTTGTCCATCACGCTTGATTACGCCAAGGCAATGTCATGCCCATGCTTGCCTCAAGTTCCGCTCAAGGATCCCAAGAGCGCCCCAAAGCGCCCGACGATTCATTGACCGCCAGGGAAACGCCTTGCGAAAGTCGCGCCTAGCCCGTGGGTGCTGGTTGTCCTGCGGCTTCCTGCTGACCCCTTCGGGCCTGGAGCGCCATGACTTCGCCAACCCCCGCCGCTGCCGCCCCGCTTGAAGTGACGGGCAAAGTCGACGGCACCCCCTCTTCGCCCAAGAACCAGGGCAGCCAGGGCCGTTCGCCCGGACGGCTCGCCTGGACGCGCTTCAAGCGGGACAAGTCCGGCGTCATCGCCGCCTGCATCGTCATCTTCTTCTTCGTCGTCGCGCTCTGTGCGCCGCTGATCTCGAAGGTCTACGGCAAGAACCCGTACGACACCTACGGCCTCGACCAGCCGGGTCTGCTCAACGACTTCAACTACCCGGTGAAGCCGAACGGCGGCATCGACGGGAACTTCTGGTTCGGCGTCGAGCCGGTGCTCGGCCGCGACGTGTTCTCCTTCCTCCTCTACGGCATCCGCAACTCACTGCTGATCGCCGCCGCGACGACGCTCCTCGTGGTGCTGCTCGGCATCACCATCGGCGTCACCGCCGGATACATCGGGGGCAAGACGGACTACCTCATCGGCCGGGTCATCGACATCCTCCTCGCGTTCCCGTCCACGCTCTTCTACATCGCCTTCTTCCCGGTGATGATCTCGGTCCTGGTCAGCCCCGAGGACAAGATCCCGCAGTGGCTGACCATCACCAGCCTCATCACCGTGATGACCGCCTTCGGCTGGGCACCGATGGCGCGCCTGCTGCGCGGCGAGGTACTCGCCCTGCGCGAGCGGGAGTTCGTGGAGGCAGCCAAGGTCACCGGCGCCTCCCCCACCCGCATCATCTTCAAGGAACTGCTCCCGAACCTGTGGACGCCGATCCTGATCCAGGCGACCCTCGCGCTCCCCATGTTCGTCACCGCCGAGGCGGGACTCGCCTTCCTGGGCGTCGGACTGGAAGAGCCCACGCCGGACTGGGGAGTGATGATCCAGAACGGCTCGAAGTACTACCAGGACGACATCACCTTCATGGTCTTCCCCGGCCTCGCCATGGTGATCTTCGTGGTCGCCTTCAACCTCCTCGGCGACTCGGTGCGCGACGCGCTCGACCCGAAGACCCGACGCTGACACTCCCCGGAACTCCCCGGAACTCCCCGGAACCGGCACGCGCGACGGGGCCGTGCCGGACCACTTCCCGCTCTTCCTCCTTCACACAGGGTTGGTAGCCACATGGCAATCTCACGCAGAAACCTCCTCATCTCGACGTCCGTCGCGGCGGGCGGCTCGCTCGTCCTGTCCGCGTGCAGCAGCGGCGACTCGGGCGGGGGCGACGGCGGTTCGCACGGCGGTGCCACGGAGTACACCAACGCGAGCGTGAAGGTGGGCACCGCGAAGGACTCGACCGGGCCCGCGCCCGCCGTCCCCGGCGGCAAGAAGGGCGGCACGATCTACGGCGTCGCCGAGGACGACGTGTCGCACATGGACCCGCAGCGCATCTACTTCGCGTACAACTCCTCGCTCGCCAACCTCTACGCGCGCTGCCTCACCGGCTACCGGACCGACATGGAAGGCCACCAGACCCTCGTCGGCGACCTCGCCACCGACACCGGCAAGGCCTCGGACGGCAACAAGACCTGGACCTTCACCCTGAAGGACGGTCTGAAGTGGCAGGACGGCAGCGAGCTCACCGTCGACGACGTCCGGCACGGCTTCGAGCGCGGCTGGGCCCCCTTCATCACCGAGGGCGCCATCTACGTCCAGCAGGCGCTGACCGGCAAGGGCGCCAAGTGGCGTGACGGGTACGACGGTCCGTACAAGGGCAAGCACCTGGACTCGATCGTCACCGACAAGGCGAAGAAGACGATCACCTTCCACCTGAAGGAGGCGCGCCCGGAGTTCAACTTCACGCTGGCGATGCACTCGTACGCCGCCACGCCCGTGAAGCACGACACCAAGGAGGAGTACGACAAGGCGCCCTTCTCCAGCGGCCCGTACATCGTCAAGCACCGCACCATCGACAAGTCGATGACCCTCGCGCGCAACAAGCACTGGGACGCGAAGACCGACCCGATCCGCAACGCCTACCCGGACAACTTCGAGTTCGAGTTCGGGCCGACGGGGCCCGAGTCCTGCGACCGCTTCATCGCGGACCAGGGCAAGGACCAGCAGATGGTCGCCATCTACGAGCCGATCCCGGCCGAGCGCATGCAGAAGGTGCTCTCGACGCCCGACATCAAAAAGCGCAGCTTCAACGGTCTGTCGTCCGGCACCTACTTCTTCGCCATCAACATGAAGCGGGTCACCGACGTGGAGGTGCGCAAGGCGCTCCTCATCGCCTGGCCCCTGGAGCAGAGCCGCAAGATCTACGGCGGCACCACCGCGGGCGACTACGCCACGACGATCCTCAGCCCCGACATCGTCGGCCGCGAGAAGTTCGACCTCTACGACAAGCTGGACGAGCCGCAGGGTGACGTGAAGCGGGCCCACGAGATCCTGAAGAAGGCCGGCAAGCTCGGCACGAAGATCGTGTACGCCTTCCCGCGGCGCCCCACCTACGACAAGACCAAGATCGTCATCGAGAAGAACCTGAAGGCCGCGGGCTTCGAGCCGGTCATCAAGCCGCTCAACTCGACGGACTTCTACGACCAGGCGCAGCGCCTGGACAACCGCTTCGACGTGATGTGGTTCGGCTGGTCCCCGGACTGGCCGACCGCCTACACCATGATGCAGCCCCTGCTCGACGGCGGCGCCATCGGCGACGGCCAGAACAACGTCTCGCAGTGCGACGTGCCCTGGATCAACGAGGCGATCAAGAAGAACGCCGTCATCTCGGACCCGAAGGAAGCGGGCAAGGCCTGGGCCGAGCTCGACAAGCGGGTCATGAAGGAGGTCGTGCCGATCATCCCGGAGACCTACCAGCGCCGTTGGTACCTGCACGGCTCGAAGGTCGGCGGCGCCATCCACGACCCGCAGTTCGCCGCGACGCTGCTGCACAAGACGTACGTCAAGGCCTGACGACCGGCCCCCGGGGCGGGCCACCGCACAGTGGGCCCGCCCCGGCCCCCAACTCCTCTCACGGCATCCGTCAGGAATCCCAACTGCCATGCTCCGCTTCCTCATTCGCCGCACGCTCGGCGGCGCAGTGATCCTGCTGATCATCAGCGCGATCGTCTTCCTCCTCTTCTACGCCGCCCCGCGCGATCCCGCGCGCCTGGCCTGCGGCAAGGTCTGCCCGCCCGACACGCTGGCGCTTGTGAAGCACAACCTGGGGATCGCCGACCCGCTGCCCGTGCAGTACTGGCACTGGTTCGAGGGCCTCTTCGTCGGACGCGACTACGAGAGCTACGGCTTCTGTGACGCGCCCTGCCTCGGCTACTCGTTCCGCAACCGCGAGCCCGTCCTCGCCACCATCCTCGACCGCTTCCCGACCACCCTCTCCCTCTCGCTCGGCGCGGCGGTCGTGTTCGTCGTCTTCGGTGTGGGCACCGGCATGCTGGCCGCGCTCAAGCAGGGCAAGGCCCTCGACAAGATCGCGTCGTCCGCGTCGCTCATCGCCTCCTCGATGCAGATCTACGTCGTCGGCGTCTTCGCCGTGTACGTCCTGACCGACCAGCTGCACCTGCTGGACCGGCCCTCGTACACGCCCCTCTCCGAGAACCCCGCCGAGTGGTTCTCCGGACTGCTCATCCCCTGGCTGGTGCTCGCCCTGATCTTCACCGCCAACTACACGCGCATGGCCCGCTCGCAACTGGTGGAGTCCATGAGCGAGGACTACGTCCGCACGGCACGGGCCAAGGGGCTCTCGCGCTCCACGGTCTTCTTCCGCTTCGCCTGGCGCGGCGCGATGGGCCCGATCGTCACGATCTTCGGCCTCGACCTCGGCGTGCTCCTCGGCGGCGCGATCATCACCGAGAAGACCTTCGCCCTGCACGGCATCGGCGAGCTGTCCGTGAAGGCGGTCGACACCAGCGACCTGCCGCTGCTGCTCGGGGTGGTCCTCGTGGCGGCCGCCGCGATCGTGCTCTTCAACATCATCGTCGACGCCCTGTACGCGCTGATCGACCCGCGCGTACGCCTCGCATAGGGCCGGGGAGAGAGAACTGATGACCACCCCCTTCCTGTCCGTACGCGACCTGCGCGTCCACTTCTCCACCGAGGACGGCATGGTCAAGGCCGTCGACGGCCTCGACTTCGACCTGGAGAAGGGCCGCACGCTCGGCATCGTCGGCGAGTCCGGCTCCGGCAAATCGGTGACCAACCTCGCCATCCTCGGCCTGCACCACAAGGACAGCACCGCCATCGACGGGGAGATCCTCCTCGACGGCCAGGAGCTCCTCACCGCCACCGAGCGGGAGCTGGAGAAGCTCCGCGGCAACAAGATGGCCATGATCTTCCAGGACGCCTTGGCGTCCCTCTCCCCTTACCACACCATCGGCCGGCAGATCGGCGAGACGTTCCGCAAGCACACCGGCGCCTCCAAGAAGGAGGCCAGGGCGCGGTCGATCGAGATGCTGACGAAGGTCGGCATCCCCCAGCCCGACCTGCGCGTCGACGACTATCCGCACCAGTTCTCCGGCGGCATGCGCCAGCGCGCGATGATCGCGATGGCGCTGGTCTGCAACCCGGCGCTGCTCATCGCCGACGAACCGACCACGGCGCTCGACGTGACGGTCCAGGCGCAGATCATGGACCTCCTGAAGGAACTCCAGCAGGAGTTCGGCACATCGATCGTCTTCATCACCCACGACCTCGGCGTGATCGCCGACATCGCGGACGACGTCCTGGTGATGTACGGCGGCCGGTGCGTGGAGCGAGGCACCAAGAAGGAAGTGCTGCGCTCCCCCCAACACCCCTACACCTGGGGCCTGCTGGGCTCGATGCCCTCGCTCGAAGGACCCGTCGATGTCCCCCTGTCCCCCATCCCGGGCACGCCGCCGAGCCTCCTCAACCCGCCCTCCGGGTGCCGCTTCCACCCGCGGTGCGCGTTCACCGAGCAGGTCGGGGGCGGCCGGTGCGCGGACGAGCAGCCGCTCCTCGAACTGGCCGAAGGACGGGGCGCCGCCTGTCACCTCACGCCGGAGCAGCGCACGGAGTTCTTCGCTGACTTCGCGTCGACGCGCACCGACTGACGTACAGCTGCCGTACAACTGACGTACAAGAGACTGGACTTGACCACTATGAGCGACAGCACTCCCCTCCTGGACGTCAGCGGGCTGACCAAACACTTCCCGATCATGGGCGGCTTCCCGTTCAAGCGGAAGATCGGCGCCGTGCAGGCGGTGGACGGCCTCGACTTCACCGTCGCCCAGGGCGAGAGCGTGGGCCTGGTCGGCGAGTCCGGCTGCGGCAAGTCGACGACGGGGCGCCTGATCACCCGCCTCCTGGAGCCCACCGCAGGGAAGATCTCCTACCGCGGCCAGGACATCACGCACGCCTCGCGCAAGCAGCTGGCGCCGGTCCGCTCGGAGATCCAGATGATCTTCCAGGACCCGTACGCGTCGCTGAACCCGCGCCAGACGGTCGGCAAGATCATCTCGGGCCCGATGGAGGTGAACGACATCGACCCGGCGGGCGGCCGCGAGGCCCGCGTCCGCGAGCTCCTCGAAACGGTCGGCCTCAACCCCGAGCACTACAACCGCTTCCCGCACGAGTTCTCCGGCGGCCAGCGCCAGCGCATCGGCGTGGCCCGCGCGCTCGCCCTCGAACCCAAGCTGATCGTCGCGGACGAGCCGGTCTCGGCGCTCGACGTCTCGATCCAGGCGCAGGTGGTGAACCTGCTGCAACAACTGCAGAAGGACCTGGGCATCGCATTCCTCTTCATCGCCCACGACCTGGCGGTGGTACGTCACTTCTCGCAGCGCGTGGCCGTGATGTACCTGGGCCGGATCGTAGAAATCGCGGACCGCGAGAGCCTCTACGGAAACCCCCGCCACCCCTACACCAGGGCGCTCCTCTCGGCGGTCCCCGAGGCGACCCCGGACGACATCCCGCGCCGCGAACGCATCCTGCTGACCGGCGACGTCCCCTCCCCGGTCAACCCACCCTCGGGCTGCCGCTTCCGCACCCGCTGCTGGAAGGCGACGGACAAGTGCGCGACGGACACGCCGCCTCTGCTCCAGCTCGACGGCAACGGCGCCGGGCACCTGACGGCGTGCCACTATCCCGAGAGCCCTCGGGAGCTGGCGATCCCATCGGCCCGCAAGTCCCTCTGACCCCCATCCCCGCATGAACCGGGGCCTCGCCCACCCCTCCGGGCCGGGCCCCCCTTCCCGGAACCGGCCCGCGCCCTCCCCCTTGACCCGAGCCGGGCGCGGCCGGTTCCGGGCGCGCCCGCTTCCTACGGGACGGGCCCTACTCTGACGGTATGGACTACGCCAAGATGCGGTCGATCGCCGAGGAGCTCGGGGCTTATGCCGAGCGCCTTGAGGGGACCTGGACCGTGGAGATCGGGCCATCGGGCCCGAGACTCGCCATGGTGTGCCCTTCCAAGCGGCACGAAGGCACAGTCCGTCGCATCCGCAAGCAGCTCGCCGTCACCCACCCCGGCTACATCTGTGCGAACGGCCCCGAGATCGAGCACCCCTCGATCGGCCGCATGCGCCGACCGGACGCTCTGGTGATCCCCGAGGCGGTACTGGACGAAGAGGGGCTCGCCGTCGACGCGGCTCAGGTGTTGGCCGTCGTCGAGATCGTCTCGCCGTCCAATCCCAGCAATGACTACGGCGAGAAACTCCGCGAGTACCCGGCCATGGGCGTCGGTCATTGCCTGATCGCCGACCCCCGGACCGGAACGATCGAGGTGCACTCCGAACCCTGCGGGGACCGCTACCGGTCCAAGGAGCCGTACATCTTCGGGGACGTCGTGCCCTTCGGCCCCTGGACCTTGGAGACCGCGGCCTTCCGACGCTACGAGAAGGCGGGGGACGCCGGGCGCTGAGTGGCCACTACGCCCCACCCACCCGGCGTACGACAGCGGCGGCGTACGACAGCTCCACTGGCAGCCGGTCAGGAACCAGGCCCTGCCCCTGTCGACTCCTCCGCCTCCACCTCCACGACCGACACCCACTTCCCCCACCGCTCGACGCTCACCCTGAGCCACGAGGAAGACCGGGTCTCCCCGGACCAATAGGCGTCCGCGCCCCGGCCGTGCCGCTGCAGCCCGCACTCGGTGAGTGCCTGGTGAAGCAGCGCCGCTTCGTTGTCTGCGACGGAAGCGCTGTCGTACTTCGTGATGCGCTGCCGCGCCGTGGCGCCCTTGTCGCTGTAGTAGTCCGTGCCGTACTGGATCTGGTCCGGTGCCGTGCGCTTCGCGTAGGACGCCGGGCAGCTCTTGGTGTCCCCCACTGCCGGGAGCGGCAGGTTCTCGGTGGACTCCTCTTCGTCGCCCCGCCACTGCCACTTCCGTTGGTCCGGCATGCTGTCCGGCGGGAGCAGGCGGACCATGCCTTCCACCATGAACGGGTTCTTCGACGGCGCCACCGCGGGTCGTACGTCGCGTCCCCGGTCGCCGTCCCCGGGCGCCGTCGCCACGACTGCCGCCCCGCCCACGACCACCACCGCCGCGACCGCCAGCGCGGTGCGCCGCCGTGCCGTGCGCCTGCGGCCACGCTCCCGCAGCTCAGCCCCGCTGGGCATCCGTACCGCGACCTCGTCCAGCAGTTCATCGGCCTTGACCTCAGCCATGACTGGCCACCCCCTCCGCGGTGCGTACCGCTGTGTCGGACAGACGCTCGCCCAGGATCTTCCTGGCCCTGCTCAACCGGGTGCGGACCGCGCCGTTGGAGGCCCCCGTCTCCCGGGCGACCTGCTCGACCGGAAGGTCCAGGAGGTGGTGCAGGACGACGGCCTGCCGCTGCTGCGGCGACAGCTCACGCAGCGCGTGCACCAGCGCCACGCGATCGGGGGAGAGTTCCGGCACGTCGACGGCGGCGCCGTGCCTACGGTGGGCCCGTACCCGGTTCCGTGTCCGGCGCCAAGTGCTGATGGCGAGCCGCGAGGCCACCGTCCGTACCCACGGCAGTGGGTCCCCTTCCGCAGTCAGCCGCTCCCACCGCTGCCAGGCCCGCACATAGGCCTCCTGCACGGCGTCCTCCGCTTCCGCCAGGTCGCCGGTCATGGCGTACACGGTGGAGACCAGGCGCTTGGCGGTAGCGGCATAGAACGCGTCGAACTCCGCCACTCCCCCGCCCGGGTCCAGCCCCTGATGCTGCAGCTTCTTCGCCATCTTCCCCGCCTGATGCCATGAGGTGTCGCCGAGCTCCGTCGCCGTGCGCGGCCTTGACTCATACACGCATGGGGCGGGCGGGATGTTACGGCGGCGGGGCGCAGTGGCAGATCCAGTTCATCCGCGGAGCGCGGGGCCGCCGTCCGTTCTGAGGGCCTGGAGGAGTCGGCTCAGGGCCCGGGGCGTCACTGTGGTGGCCTCCGTGGGCCGATCACTCTCACGAAGGTGCACGTGACCGGTGGGGCCGTCCGCCAACTCGACGCATTCGCCCTCGCCGCCGCCGCTGAACGAGGACTTCTGCCACCGAAGTTGGTTCATGGCGCTCCTTCTCAAAGGCTGTACATCACGTGCTGGATCAGGCTCAACGAGTCCCGTGCTGTGTGTGACTCCGGCGCCGCCTCCGGGTCGACGGGGTCCAGAGCCAGCACGGAGAGCCGTTCGAACATCTTGCCGTACTCATCGATGTGCTCTCCATCCCGCAAGAAGACGGAGTTCAGCGGGTGTTCCAGATAGACGGTGTCGAGCTCCGGGGCCGCGCCGCCGAAGATCGCGAACGAGCGGCTGTACGCGGAGTAGGCGCCCGCCTCGAACGGGAAGATCTGTAGCGTCACATGCGGCATCCTGGCCACCTCCATCAGGCGCAGCAGTTGCTTCCGCATCGTCTGGGGGCCACCGATCCGCGCGTGCAGTGCCGCTTCGTGGATGATCGCGCGGTACGGCACCGGCCGGTCGGCGGTGAGGACACGCTGCCGGGCCAGCCGAAACTCGCCATACCGGGCGGCCCCACCCACCACCAAAGACGCAGGCCCACCGACGTCCCCGCCCAACCGGCCACTCAGCTGGGATCCGTCGCTAGGCGCGCGTGCAGCTCCACGTCGTATCGGACGCCGTCGTACGACAGCTTCTGGCGCTGCAGGCCCTCCACCGCGAAACCCGTCGCGAGGGCCACCCGGCACGACGCGGGATTGTTCGTGCGGTGGCCCAGTTCCAGGCGGAACAGGCCGACTTCGGATAAGGCCCAACTCGCCGCCGCCCCGCATCCGTATGCCGCCACACCTCTACCCCGCGCCTCCGGTGTCGTCCAGTACGACACCCAGCCGGTGCCGTGAACGTGGTTCACTGCGCCCACCGCGACGTTGCCGAGAGCCGTGCCGTCCCCGTCGACCACTGCGAAGGCGTACGCCGATCCGGCGTCACGCTCGGCCTCGCGGCGCGCGATCCATTCGGCTGCCGACTCCGGGGAGCCCACGGGCGCGTCCGCCTGCCGCGCCATCTCCGGCTCGGAGAAAGCGGCCAGGACGGCGGCGGCGTCCTCTTCCCGCCAGGGGCGGAGGCTCAGGTCACCCACGGAGGGCGGGGGCGCGATCCGCCTTGAGGGCGCGGAGGAGCCCGTACAGGGCGCCGGGAGCCACCGTGGTGATCTCCGTGGGCCGATCACTCTCACGAAGGTGCACGTGACCGGCGGGGCCGTCCGCCAACTCGACGCATTCGCCCTCGCCGCCCGTGCTGAATGAGGACTTCTGCCAAGTGAGCTGGTACATCTGACTCCCTGCCTACAGTTCGTACATGATGTGCTGGATCAGGCTCAGCGAGTCCCGTCTGTCGTGGGACTCGGGTGCAGACTCGGGATCCACCGGCGCGAGCGCCAATTCGGAGAGCCGCTCGAACATCTTGCCGTACTGGTCGCTGGCCTCTCCATCCCCCAGGAAGACTGACCGCAGGGGATGTTCGAGGTAGACAGTGTCCAACTCTCGGCTGGCACCTCCGAAGAGGATGAACGGGCGGCTGAACGCCGCATAGGCTCCCCGCTCGAACGGGAAGACCTGCAACGTGACGTTGGGCAGCCGGGCGATCTCGATCAGCCTCAGCAACTGCTTGCGCATGGTCCTGGTGCCGCCCGTGTGCACGCGAAGCGCTGCCTCGTGAACGATCGCGTGGTACGGGACCGACCTCGGCTCCACCAGGATCCGTTGCCGGGCCCGGCGGAACTCGACGTATCGGCCCACGCGCGCCTGGTCCTGCTCCACCACGGTGACCACAGCGTGTGCGTAGTCCTCGGTCTGGAACATCCCCGGGATGAAGAGCGGCTCGTGGATACGGATATCGGAGCAGCGTGACTCAAGTTCCGCCAGGTCACGCGCCCTTGGGCCGATGAAGCCGCAGAACTCGTCCCACCATCCCGTGCCTCTCTCCTGCGCCATCGCCATGAGGCCGTCGAAGTAGGGCCCGTCGGGACACCCGTATTCCCGGAGCAGCTTGTACAACCGGTTGCGGGAGACGTCGATGCGTCCTGCCTCGATGTTGCTGATCCGGGTCCGATCCGCCTCGAGCAGCGCTCCAGCCTGGTCGCCGGACAGCCCCGCGCCGTTCCTCAGCAGGACATCATCCTCACGGACCAGGAAGACAGGTATCCGCCGGGCACCGTCACAGTCGACATCGACGACAAGCGTCTCGACGACTGAGGGCGCCCGGGACTGAAAGTCCCGGGCGCCCTCAGTCGCACGTTGCACGTCACGCGTCGCACGTCACGCGTCACACATCGGCGTCAGCCGACAAGTACCGCCTTCTCCTCGGCGAAGTGGCACGCCGACTCATGTGCCGCCGGAGTGTCCTGGCCCTTGAACCGCTCCGGGATCGCGAGCAGCGGGATCTCCTTGGCGCACTTGTCCTCCGCCTTCCAGCAACGCGTGCGGAAGCGGCAGCCCGAGGGCGGGTTGGCCGGGGACGGGACGTCGCCGGTGAGGATGATGCGCTCGCGGCCTTCGCGGGCCTGGGGGTCGGGCACCGGGACCGCCGAGAGGAGGGCCTGGGTGTACGGGTGCGTCGGGTGTTCGTAGATCTGCTCGTCGGAGCCGATCTCCGCCATCTTGCCCAGGTACATCACGCCGACGCGGTCGGAGATGTGCCGGACGATGGACAGGTCGTGGGCGATGAAGAGGTAGGAGAGGTTGAACTCGTCCTGGAGCTTCTCCATCAGGTTGATGACCTGGGCCTGGACGGAGACGTCCAGGGCCGAGACCGGCTCGTCGCAGATGATGATCTCGGGGTTGAGGGCCAGGCCGCGGGCGATGCCGATGCGCTGGCGCTGACCGCCGGAGAACTGGTGCGGGTAGCGGTTGATGTACTCCGGGTTCAGGCCGACCACGTCGAGGAGGTCCTGGACCTTCTGGCGCCGCGAGCCCTTCGGCGCGACCTCGGGGTGGATCTCGTACGGCTCGCCGATGATGTCACCCACCGTCATACGGGGGTTCAGCGACGTGTACGGGTCCTGGAACACCATCTGGATGTTGCGGCGCACCGCCTTGAGCGCGCGCCCCGACAGCTTGGTGATGTCCTGACCCTTGTAGAACACCTCGCCGGCCGTGGCCCGCTCCAGCGTCATCAGGAGCTTGGCGACGGTGGACTTGCCACAGCCCGACTCGCCCACGATGCCCAGCGTCTCGCCCTGGTAGAGGTCGAAGGAGATCCCGTCGACCGCCTTGACCGCCCCGACCTGCTTCTTGAACAGGATGCCCTGGGTCAGCGGGAAGTGCTTGACCAGGTTGCGGACCTGAAGGATCGGCTCACCGCGCTCGACGGGGGCCTCGATCGCGGCCACCGCCTCGTCGGCCGTGTTCGCGTCCACCGTCTCCACCTCGGAGACGTTGGGCGTGGCGTCGGCCGGCGCCGCGCCCGAAGCAGCCTTCGAAAGCTTCGCGGGCTGCGAGGGCTGCGAGGGCTTGGAGGCCTTGGAAGCCTTGGTCGGCTCAGCCATGGATCGTCTCCTTCCAGAAGTGGCACGCGCTGCCGCGGCCCGGCAGGTCACTGCCGTCCTGCTCGGTGACCGGCACCAGCGCCGGGATGTCCGTGCGGCAGATGTCCTGCGCCTTGGGGCAGCGCGGGTTGAACGCGCAGCCACCGGGGACCTTCAGCAGGTTGGGCGGCAGACCCTTGATCGCGTAGAGCTCGTGGCCCTTCTGGTCAAGGCGCGGGATCGAGTCCAGCAGACCCCGCGTATAGGGGTGGGCGGGGCGCTTGTACAGCTCGTGCACCGGCGCCGTCTCCACGATCCGGCCCGCGTACATCACCGCGATCTTGTCGGCGACGTCCGCGACCACACCCAGGTCATGGGTGATCAGGATCAGACCCATGTTGTACTCGCGCTGCAGCTCCGCAAGGAGGTCCATCACCTGGGCCTGCACCGTCACGTCCAGCGCCGTCGTCGGCTCGTCCGCGATGATCAGGTCCGGCTCCAGAGCAAGGGCCATCGCGATCATGATGCGCTGGCGCATGCCCCCGGAGAACTGGTGCGGATAGTCGTTCACCCGCTCCCGCGCCGCCGGGATCTTCACGCGCTCCATCAGCTCGATGGCCTTGGCCTTCGCCGCCTTACGGCTCAGCCCGTCGTGCACCCGGAACATCTCACCGAGCTGATAGCCCACCGAGAGCACCGGGTTGAGGGAGGAGAGCGCGTCCTGGAAGATCATCGCGATCTTCCGGCCGCGGATCTTCCGCCGCTGCTCGCCGGACATCTTCAGCATGTCCTGGCCGCGGAAGAGGATCTCACCGTGCGGGATCTTGCCCGGCGGCATGTCGAGAATGCCCATGATCGCCTGCGCGGTCACGGACTTGCCGGAACCGGACTCACCGAGCACGGCGAGCGTCTCGCCCGCGTCCACGCTGTAGTTGACGCCGTTCACGGCCTTGACCACGCCGTCACGGGTGTGGAACTCGACGTGCAGGTCCTTGACGTCAAGGAGCCTGCCGCTCTTCTCCTCGCCCCTGCGGGGAGCGGGGAAGGCGTCTTCTTTGATGTCGATGCTGGTCACGTTTACGCCTCCCTCAGCGCAGCTTGGGGTCGAGGGCGTCGCGCACCGCGTCGCCGAGCATGATGAACGCGAAAACCGTGATGCTCAGCATTCCCGCGGGGAAGAACAGTGCGTGCGGGTTGTCACGGATCGCCTTGCTGCCCTCGGAGATGTCGATGCCCCAGGAGATCGTCGGGTCGGCGAGGCCGAGTCCGAGGAAGGAGAGCGTCGCCTCTGCCGAGATGTAACCGCCCAGCGCGATCGTCGCGACCACGATGGTCGGCGCGATGGCGTTCGGCATCACGTGGCGGAACAGCATGCGGGTCGTGCCGGCGCCGAGTGCCCGGGCCGCCGTCACGTAGTCGGCCTGCTTGGCGCTGATCACGGAACTGCGCGTCACACGGGCGATCGAGGTCCAGCCGAGGAACGCGAGGGACGCGATGACCACGTAGACCTTGCGCTCGGTGAAGGCGTTCAGGATGACCATCGTGCCGAGCAGGAAGGGCAGACCGAAGAAGATGTCCGTGATACGGGAGATGACCGAGTCGATCCAGCCCCCGAAGTAGCCCGCCAGCATGCCGAGCAGGCCGCCGACCAGCGTCACGGCGGTGGTCACACCCACGCCGACCAGGATCGACGCGCGGGTTCCGTAGACGACCCGGGCGTAGATGGAGCGGCCCTGACCGTCGTAGCCGAACCAGTCGGCCTTGAAGAAGTGGCCCAGTTCCGGCTTGCTCAGGAAGTGGTTGGTCAGGTCTCCGTCGCGCGGGTCGGCGCTGGTGAACAGGCCGGGGAAGGTGGCGATGAGGATGAGCAGGACAAGCAGGGTCGCCGAGATCCAGAACATCGGGCGGTGACGCAGTTCGAACCAGGCGTCACCCCAGAGCGAACGGGGCTTCTCCCGCTCGCCGCCGACCTTGGCCTTGGTGGCGGAGACGCCCGCAGCCGCGGCGTCCGCGCCGTCTTCCGTGCGGGCCGTCGCCGTCGGACCGTCGACGGCCGTTTTGCTCACAGGTGCGTCAGGCATACCGGATCCTCGGGTCCAGGACCGCGTACAGCAGGTCGATGATCAGGTTGAGCAGCAGGATGACGAGGACGATGACCGTCACCACGCCGACGATCGTCGAGCCTTCGCTCGTCTGGATCGCCCTGTAGAGGAGGTTGCCCACGCCCTGCACGTTGAAGATGCCCTCGGTGATGACGGCACCGCCGATGAAGCCGCCGATGTCCGTGCCGATGAAGGTGATCACGGGAATCAGCGAGTTGCGCAGCAGGTGGACTCCCACGATGCGGCGGCGCGGCAGCCCCTTGGCCGTCGCGGTGCGCATGTAGTCGGCCCGCAGGTTCTCGGCGAACGTGGTGCGGGTCAGCCGTGCCACGTACGCCATGGAGAGCATCGCAAGGACGAACGCGGGCAGGAACAGCTGGGAGAGGTTCGTGGAGTCCTGCACATTGGGCGGCAGCCAGCCGAGTTCGTCCGCGAAGATGAACCGGGCGAGGTAGCCGAGTACGAACACCGGAATGGAGATCACGAACAGGGTGAAGACGAGGACGCCGGTGTCGGCCGCCTTGCCCGCCCGCAGACCCGCCCACGCACCGAGACCGATACCGACGATGATCTCGATGATGATGGCGAGCGCGGTGAGTCTGAGCGTCACCGGGAACGCCTCCGACATCACGTCGACGACCTCGCGGCCGCCGAACGTCCGGCCGAAGTCCCCTTGGAAGAGGTTGGCCATGTAGTCGGTGTATTGCTTCCACACGGGCTGATCGAGCCCGAACTCATGGCGCAGTGCCGCGACCTGTGCGGGGTCGGCGGCCTTGTCGCCCCACATCGCCCGGATGGGATCTCCGGGAAGGATGTGGACCATGAGGAAAATCAACAGAGTGGTCCCGATGAAGATCGGGATCATCTGGAGCAGTCGCCTGGCGGCGTAGCGCCCCATCATGCCTCCATGCCGTGAGGGGTCGGCGAGGCCCGCGCAAACTCCTCAACCGCAGGGTGGGGGTGGAGAGTCACGGACCTGCGCCTCGGTCGGGTGTCGCCGCTCCGGCTCGGAGCGGCGACACCCGACGACGGTCCCGATGCTTACTTCTGCTTCACCTGAACGTCGGTGAAGAGGGGGTCGCCGTCCTGGCCGTAGGGGATCTTGCCGAGGATGTTCTTCGACTGGCCGCTGTTGACCTTGTAGAACCACAGCGGGATGGCCGGCATCTCCTTGACGAGGATCTGCTCCGCCTCCTGGTACAGCTTCACGGTCTCGTCGAGCGTGGCGGCCTTGTCGGCCTTGGTGCTCAGCTCGTCGAACTTCTTGTTCGAGAAGCCGCTGGTGTTACCGGCGGCCTTGGAGCCGTACAGGTCCCGCATGAAGTTCGAGTTGACGGGGTAGTCGAGCACCCAGCCACCGCGGTACATGGACTTGACCTGCTTGTTGTCACGCGCGTTCAGGTCGGCCTGGAAGGTCGGCTTGGAGGCACCGACGCACTCGACGCCGACGTTCTTGCGGATGCTGTTGCAGACCGCGTCGACCCACGGCTTGTGGTCCTGGTCGGCGTTGAACTGGATCGAGATCTTGTTCTCCGGAACACCGCCGCCCTCCTTGATGAGAGCCTTGGCCTTCTTCGGGTCGAACTTGGCGACGTCACCGAGGGCGCCGTCCTTGTGGCCGAGCACACCGCGCGCGACGAAGGAGTCGGCCGGGGTACGCGTGCCGTGCAGCACCTTCGCGGTGATCGTCTCGCGGTCGATCGCCATGGACAGACCCTGGATGACCTTGGGGTCGATGTCCTTGAACTGCTTGGAGTAGAACGCCGGGACGATCGACTGGACCGCCGAGTACTCCTGGTCGATCGCGCGGTCGCCGAGGTCCTGCTTGTAGTTCGTCAGCGCGGTGGTCGGAACCTGCTCGATCCAGTCGAGGCTGTCCGAGCGCAGGTCCGAGTAGGCGGCGTCGGCGGTCGTGTAGTTCTTGAAGTCGATGCCGCCGTTCTTCGCCGCGTTCGGGCCCTTGTAGCCGTCGAACTTACGGACCTTGATCAGCTTGTTGTGGTCCCACGAGACGAACTTGTAGGGGCCGTTGCCGACCGGCTTCTGGCCGAACGCCTTCGGGTCCTTGAAGAAGGCCTCCGGGAGCGGCGCCCACACGTCGTAGCCGAGCTTGTACGCGAAGTACGAGACGGGGCTGTTGAGCGAGATGGTGAAGGTGTTCTCGTCCACGACCTTCAGACCCGACATCTTGTCGGACTTGGGCTTCCCCTTCTCGGGGTGGACGTCCTCGTAGCCCTTGATGTCGGCGAACCAGCTGGAGTTGGTCTGGTTGTTCGACACGTTGGCCGACCAGTTCCAGGAGTCCACGTAGGACTTCGAGGTCACCGGGGTGCCGTCGTGGAACTTCCAGCCCGGCTTGAGCTTGACGGTCCAGACCGAGGAGTCCTTGTTCGGCTTGACCGACTCGGCGTTGATGTTCACCAGGTCGCCGGAACCGGGCTTGTAGTCGACCAGACCCGCGAAGACCGTGCGCAGAACGCGGCTGCCCTGGCTCTCCTTGGCGTTGGCCGGCTGCAGCGGGTTCTGCGGCTCGCTGAGCTGCGCGGTGACAATGCCCTTCGGGTCCGCCTTGCCCTTGTTCATGTCGCCACCGCTGTCGCTGCCACCGCCGCAGGCGGTCGCCGCCAGAGAGACGGTTATCGCGCACGCGACCCACTTGGCGCTCTTGGCACCACGCATGGGGTTCCTCCTCATGAGTCCACTTGTTCACTACAAGAGGGGGTACGAGCAACCACGCCGACACCCCTGACGGCGAAGATCGAGTACCCCAGTGTGCTCGTGAGTCGGCGCTCCCCACAGCGCGTGACCCATTGACCCGAGCTATACGCGGTCAACTATTAGCCATGAGGTACCGGTCGACCACACCCTTTTGGTCTCGGTTCAATCACACCTGACGCGTACAACTTCCAAAATCCGGACAAACCGATCCGAGATAGATGGTTGCGAAACGGACGTGTTACACATCTAACGGTCAGTGACGTCCGGATAGCGGACGTTCCTCAGCCAAAAACCGGTTGCCGGGAACCCCTCGACCGACCGTGGCCACACCGTACTCGCCAGGAGAAACACAGAAGGCCGATCCCCGCCGAACCCCCTCGGGGGCGGCGGAAATCGGCCTCGTGGCAACTGAGTGCCACTAACTGCCTACATCAGCGGGTCAGTTGTGCTTGGCACGCGACGCGGTACGGCCGCGCAGCTTCTGGTCCAGGACGACCTTGCGGATGCGCACGGACTCCGGGGTCACCTCGACGCACTCGTCGTCGCGGCAGAACTCCAGGGACTGCTCAAGGGAGAGCTTGCGCGGCGGCACGATCGCCTCGAACGAGTCGGCGGCGGCCGAGCGCATGTTGGTGAGCTTCTTCTCCTTGGTGATGTTCACGTCCATGTCGTCGGCGCGCGAGTTCTCGCCGACGATCATGCCCTCGTACACCTCGGTGCCGGGCTCGGTGAACAGCACGCCGCGCTCCTGGAGGTTCGTCATCGCGAAGGCGGTGACGGCGCCGGCGCGGTCGGCGACCAGGGAGCCGTTGTTACGGGTCTTCAGCTCGCCGAACCACGGCTCGTGGCCCTCGTGGATGGAGTGGGCGATGCCGGTGCCGCGGGTGCTCGTCAGGAACTCCGTACGGAAGCCGATGAGGCCGCGGGAGGGCACGACGAACTCCAGGCGGACCCAGCCGGAGCCGTGGTTCGACATGTTGTCCATGCGGCCCTTGCGGACGCCCATGAGCTGCGTGACGGAGCCCATGTGCTCCTCGGGCACGTCGATGGTCATGCGCTCGACCGGCTCGTGCGTCTTGCCGTCGATCTGCTGCGTGACGACCTGCGGCTTGCCGATGGTCATCTCGAAGCCCTCGCGGCGCATCTGCTCGACCAGGATGGCGAGCGCCAGCTCACCGCGGCCCTGCACCTCCCAGGCGTCGGGGCGCTCGGTCTCCAGGACGCGCAGCGAGACGTTACCGATCAGCTCGCGCTCCAGGCGGTCCTTGACCTGGCGGGCGGTGACCTTGCGGTCCTTGACCGCGGCCTTGGCGTCCGCGCCCTTGCCGGTGCCACCGCGGCCGACCAGCGGCGAGGTGTTCGTACCGATGGTCATGGAGATCGCCGGCTCGTCGACCGTGATCAGCGGCAGCGCGATCGGGTTCTCCGGGTCGGCGAGGGTCTCGCCGATCATGATGTCGGGGATACCCGCGACCGCGCAGATGTCACCCGGGCCCGCCACCTCGGCCGGCTTGCGGGTGAGCGCCTCGGTCATCATCAGCTCGGTGATGCGGACGTTGGCGATGGTGCCGTCGCGCTTGATCCACGCGACCGTCTGGCCCTTGCGCAGCTCGCCCTGCTCGACGCGGAGCAGCGCGATACGGCCGAGGAAGTTGTCCGCGTCGAGGTTGGTGACGTGCGCCTGCAGGGGCGCGGCCTCGTCGAACGTGGGGGCCGGGACGCTCTCCAGGATCGTGGAGAAGAACGGCTCCAGGTTGGTGGAGTCCGCCGGGACCGTGCCGTCGACCGGCTTGGTCAGCGAGGCGACGCCGTCACGGCCACAGGCGTAGACGATCGGGAACTCGATCTGGTCCTCGTCCGCGTCCAGGTCCAGGAAGAGGTCGTACGTCTCGTTGACGACCTCGTCGATGCGCGAGTCCGGGCGGTCCGTCTTGTTGATGCACAGGATGACGGGCAGCCGCTGCTGCAGCGCCTTGCGCAGCACGAAGCGGGTCTGCGGCAGCGGACCCTCGGAGGCGTCGACCAGCAGGACGACCGCGTCCACCATCGACAGACCGCGCTCGACCTCGCCACCGAAGTCGGCGTGGCCGGGGGTGTCGATGATGTTGATCGTGATCGGTTCCCCGCCGTCCTTGGGGTGATACTTCACCGCCGTGTTCTTGGCGAGGATCGTGATGCCCTTCTCACGCTCCAGGTCGTTCGAGTCCATCATGCGGTCGTCGAGGGACTCGGCGGCGTGCGCGGCGAAGGAACCGGCCTGCTTGAGCATGGCGTCGACGATGGTCGTCTTGCCGTGGTCGACGTGAGCGACGATGGCGACGTTACGGATGTCGTGGCGCGTGGCCATAGTGCGGCGTACTCCTGGAGAGTGGGGACGGTCGCGCGTACGTCTGAAGTACACGAACCCTGCCGGGCTGGACACGCCACGGCCTCACCCCAGTCTACGGGCCTTCCGCGGAGGCAGCCTCCGCGGGGGCGTCACGGGGGTGGGGAAAGCCTCGGGAACTTTGGGGAAACAGCAGGTCAATGGGTGGGTATGAGCTTGCCCGCCGGGGTCCCCGGCGGGCAAGAGAGTTGAGCGGAATCTGAGCAGAGGGCCCCCGCCGAGGTAGGGCCCTCGCTATCCGGCGGAGGGGCTGCCCGAGGGCTTCGCGCCCTGCTTCAGGAAGCCGATGTCCTCGTAGTGCGGGGCCTGGAAGCCGAAAGCTCCCGCATTCGCCAGATTTGCACGGGCCGCCATCAGCTGGGGGCGCTGGTAGAGCGGGATGGAGCCCGCCTCGGCCCAGATACGGGCGTCCGCCTTCTTGACCAGGGAGAGTGACGTTTCCTCATCGAGCTCGCTGACCGCCTGGTCGAAGAGCTGGTCGATGTGGTCCGTGCCGACGCGCGTGTAGTTCTGCTCGACGTTCAGCGACCCGTCCGCGGCCGGGACCGGCTTGGCGAAGATCGGGCGGGCGTCGGTGGCGGGGAAGGCCGACGCGGGCCACGAGTACAGGGCCAGGTCGTACTGACCGGACGCGATGTGGTCCTTGAAGTAGCTGTCGTCGGCGACCTTCGCCGTCTCCGTACGGACGCCGATCTTCTCCAGCATCCGCGAGATCCGGTCGGCCACCGCGCGCAGCGGCTCCGAGCCGTCGCCGGAGGGCAGGACGAAGCGGAGGGTGAGGGGCTTGCCGTCCTTGGCCATCGGCCCGGCAGCGGCCGCGCCCGCGGTTTTCGGGGCGGCGGTGCCCTTGGGTGCGTACGCACCGGCGACACCGGCCTTGGCGTGGTCCTTGGCTTTGGCCTTGGCTTTGGCCTTGGCGTGCTCCTTGGCCTTGGCCTTGGACTCGGCCTTCGACTCGCCCTTGGACTCGGCCTTGGAGTGCTTGCCGGTGTGCTTGGCCTTCGAGTGCTCGCCCGGCTCCTTCTTCTTCTCCTTGTCGGCCTCGCGGGTCAGTCCGAGGGCATCGGCCTGCCGGTTGAGGACGGCCCGCTGATAGGCGGCCGCGGGCGCCGGGGCGAGCACCGTGGTGCCGGACTCGGCGGGCTTGCCGTCGTCCTCGCCCACGATGTACGTGCCGTCGCCCGACTCCTCCTCGGAGTCCGCCTTCGCCTTCTTCGCGCCCGCCTCGCCGCCCGCCGTCTTCGCGTCCTTGTCCTTCTTCCCCTTCAGGGGGGCGCCCGGCGTCCAGCCCGCGTCCGCGAGCAGCGCCCGCGCCTCGGCGGTGTCCTGCTCGCCGAGGGCCCCGCTGTTGTCCGCGTACGCCTGCTGACCTGCGAGGGCGAGGTGGCTGCCGACCGGCACCGCGGGCAGGCCGAGGGGCTTGAGTACGGTCTTCGCGAGCTCCTCGCGGTTCAGGGCGCGGGCCACCGCGCGACGCACGCGGTCGTCGGCGAGCGGTCCCTCTGAGCCGTTGAGGGCGAGCTGGGTGTAGGCCGGTTCCAGGGACTTGCGGACCACGTAGCCGCGCAGGCCCTCCTGCTCGGTCGCGTACTTCTTGACGGCCTTGCGCGTCTTGGCGCGGGCCTTGGTCTCCGCGTCGGCGGCCTCCTCGTCGGAGCCGTGCGCGAGGGCCCAGGAGCGGAGCGACTTGGCGGGGGTCAGCGCGGCGCCGGGGCCGTGCGCCGGGGTGCCCTGCCCGGCCTGCGCGCCCTGCGCGCCCTCCGCGCCCTGCCCCTCCTGCGCGCCCTGTCCGCCCTGCCCGTCCTTGTCGCCCTTGTCGCGGGCGGCCAGGCCGATGCGGCCCGCCTCCGCCGAGTCGACCGCGGCCAGGTCGACCTTGTTCTGGGCGAGCGCCCCGGCCCGCTCGGCGCGCGCCACCCGGCGCAGCACGATCTTGTCGAGCTTGGCCGGGCTGCCCCACCAGCGCGGATTGCGCTCCAGCGTCACGTCGCCGGCCTTCTGGTCGACGGCCGCGAGCACGAAGGGGCCCGCGGTCGCCCTCAGCTTGCGGCGGGCGCCGTCGTTGAAGGTGTCGGGGGCGCCCATGACCTGCTTGGGGTAGAGCGGCGAGAACAGGGAGCGCCAGTCCGCGTACGGCTTGGCGAAGGTGACCCGCACCTCCAGATTGTTCGCGCCGCGCTCGATCTTCTGGATGCGGTCGTAGCCGGCGTTGCGTGCCGTCCAGTACGCGGAGTCCTTGCCGGACAGGGCCCGCCACTGAGCCGCGAAGTCATCGGCGCCGATCTCCCGGCCGTCGCTCCAGACCGCCTGCTGGTTGAGCTTGTACAGGACAACCTGCTGGGGCTCGCGCTCGACGACCTTCGCCGACTCCAGGAAGTCGGCGTTGAGCTGCGACCTGCCCTGCGCGTCGAGGCGGAACAGGGACGGCAGGACCGCGCCCGCGACGCGTGCGGTGCCGTCGTCGGCGTCGGACTGGAAGGAGTTGAACGTCTCGGGCAGCGCGTCGACCGCCCAGTTCATGGTGCCGCCGTCGGCGACCAGGTCCCGGGCGGCGGGAGCGACGTCCTGTCCCGCGGTCGGCCGCCCCGCCTCGTCGTTCGAGCTGCATCCTGCGAGGGCGGGCAGGGCCAGCACCCCCGTCGCGAGGAACACGACAGATCTGACTCTGGCGCGGTCGTGGGACATGGCTGGTACCTCCGGGGTCCGGGGCTCGCCCGGCCGCCCGCTACCAGGACCGGGCCGGGTTTGATCACGTTTGGCGGTATATGGAGCTGATCACATCTATCGCTCCACTGAAGGCGAAGGGACACACCCCGCGGGGGAGGCACGACGCGGGGGCGCCCATATCCCACTCGTGCGGCCCAATGGGGCGATCGCCATCGGTCGCCATCGGTCGCCATCGGTCTTCGCCGGTCGAGGTCGGCGGGATCAGCGCGTGATCCGGCGCATTCACCGCTGTCGATCCGGCAATCGATGCAGATCCCTTCACAAGCCGGGATGTGACGCGCGACACTCGCAGGCGCATGAGCGTTGCCACCGCACACCCGAAGTGAGGGCAAGTAATGGCTCTGCACGATGAATTGACGGCTGTTCAACGATGCGTGGACGACCTCGTCCGCTCCGTCGGGAGACTGGAGCAGCAGGCCGACGGAGCGCTGGCGGGCGGAGCGCTGGCGGGCGTCGACGTACGCCGGGTGCGTACGGACACCGACCATCTGCGCGAGAGCGTGGCCCTGCTGCGCGCGGCGGCCCCGCCACCGTCGGCGTCCCGCACCGAACCACCCCCGCGCGAATTCGTGACCATCCCCGACACCCCGTACGACAGCTCTCTGTGGGCGAACGCCGGAGACCTCGACGACGAGGGCCTGGGCGGCTGCGACCGCCACGCACCCTGACCCGCACCCCTCTCGCAGACCCGCCCCGACCCGCCCCGACCCGGGCCGCACCCCGCACCCCGAACACTCCGCACGTACGCACGCACCCGCAGAGCCTTCCCCCATCCGAGGACGAAGGAGTGGAGCCTCGTTGGCCACCGGCACGGAACCCCAACCGAAGAGCGGAACGGCCCCCGGCGGCGTGCGCGACGGCACGCGCGCCGCGATCACCGCTGCCCATCTGCGGACCGACCGATGGTGGCTGGCGCCCGCGGCGACCGCCGCCGGACTGCTCGCCTTCGTCGTCTACTCGACCTGGCGGGCCTTCGCGAACGCGGACTACTACGCGGCGCCCTACGTCTCGCCGTTCTACTCGCCGTGCGTCGCCGAGAACTGCGAGCCGATGCGCTCGGGGCCCAACTGGGAGATCTTCGGCAGCTGGTGGGGCCTGTCCCCCTCGGTGCTCATCCTGATCTTCCCGCTCGGCTTCCGGCTGACCTGCTACTACTACCGCAAGGCCTACTACCGCGGCTTCTGGGCGTCGCCGCCCGCCTGCGCGGTCGCCGAACCGCACAAGAAGTACACGGGCGAGACCCGCTTCCCGCTGGTCCTTCAGAACATCCACCGGTACTTCTTCTACGCCGCCGTGCCGGTGGCGGGCATCCTCACGTACGACGCCGTGCTCGGCTTCCGCGACGAGCACTACGAGTGGGGCCACATGGGGCTCGGCACCCTCGTCCTCCTCGTCAACGTCGTGCTGATCTGGATCTACACGCTCTCCTGCCACTCCTGCCGGCACGTCATCGGCGGCAAGCTCAAGCACTTCTCCAAGCACCCGGTGCGGTACCGCATGTGGCAGTGGACCGGCAAGCTGACCAACCATCACATGCTGCTCGCCTGGACGTCGTTGGCGAGCGTCGCGCTCGCCGATCTCTACGTCTATCTGGTCGCGAGCGGCGCCTTCGACGATCCGCGCTTCTTCTAATGGACGGGACCAGCTGATGTCTCAAGTGGACCGGCAGCAGTGGGACGTCGTCGTGGTGGGGGCCGGTGGCGCGGGCCTGCGGGCGGCGATCGAGGCGCGCGAACAGGGCGCGCGTACGGCGGTGATCTGCAAGTCCCTGTTCGGCAAGGCACACACCGTGATGGCGGAGGGCGGCATCGCCGCCTCCATGGGCAATGTGAACTCCGGTGACAACTGGCAGGTCCACTTCCGCGACACCCTGCGCGGCGGAAAGTTCCTCAACCAGTGGCGCATGGCCGAACTGCACGCCCGCGAAGCACCCGACCGCGTATGGGAGTTGGAGACCTGGGGCGCCCTGTTCGACCGCACCCCGGACGGCCGGATCTCGCAGCGCAACTTCGGCGGTCACGAGTACCCGCGCCTCGCGCACGTCGGCGACCGCACCGGCCTGGAGCTGATCCGCACGCTTCAACAGAAGATCGTGGCGCTACAGCAGGAGGACTACAAGGAGTTCGGGGAGTACGAGGCGCGCCTGAAGGTCTTCCAGGAGTGCACGGTCACCCGGGTCCTGAAGGAGGAGGACGACGGTTTCGGCGAGGGCGGGCGGGTCAGCGGGACCTTCTGCTACGACCGGGAGTCGGGCCGCTTCTTCATTCTTGAGGCCCCCTCCGTGGTCCTGGCCACGGGCGGCATCGGCAAGTCCTTCAAGGTGACGTCGAACTCGTGGGAGTACACGGGCGACGGGCACGCGCTCGCGCTGCTCGCCGGGGCGCCCCTGCTGAACATGGAGTTCGTGCAGTTCCACCCGACGGGCATGGTCTGGCCCCCGTCGGTCAAGGGCATCCTCGTCACCGAGTCCGTGCGCGGCGACGGCGGGGTCCTGCGCAACTCCGAGGGCAAGCGGTTCATGTTCGACTACGTGCCCGACGTCTTCAAGGAGAAGTACGCGCAGTCCGAGGAGGAGGGCGACCGCTGGTACGAAGACCCGGACCACAACCGGCGGCCCCCCGAACTCCTCCCCCGTGACGAGGTCGCGCGCGCCATCAACGCCGAGGTCAAGGCGGGCCGCGGCTCGCCGCACGGCGGGGTGTTCCTCGATGTGTCGACGCGCATGCCCGCCGAGGTCATCAAGCGCCGACTGCCGTCCATGTACCACCAGTTCAAGGAGCTGGCGGACGTGGACATCACCGCGGAGGCGATGGAGGTCGGGCCGACCTGCCACTACGTGATGGGCGGCATCGCGGTCGACTCCGACAGCGCCGCCGCACGCCGCGTCGCCGGGCTCTACGCCGCGGGTGAGGTCGCGGGCGGCATGCACGGCTCCAACCGGCTGGGCGGCAACTCCCTCTCCGACCTGCTGGTCTTCGGGCGGCGCGCGGGGCTGCACGCGGCCAGGTACGCCGCGGGCCTCGCCGCCCGCCCCGCCGTGGACGAGGAACAGGTCGCCGCGGCGGCCGCGGAGGCGCTGCGGCCGTTCAGCGCGGAGGGCCCGGAGGACGGGACGCCGCACGAGAATCCGTACACCCTCCACCAGGAACTGCAGCAGACCATGAACGACCTGGTCGGCATCATCCGCCGCGAGGCCGAGATGGCGCAGGCCCTGGAGAAGCTGGCCGAGCTGCGGGTGCGGGCGCGGCGGGCCGGGGTCGAGGGCCACCGCCAGTTCAACCCCGGCTGGCACCTCGCCCTCGACCTGCGCAACATGCTCCTGGTCAGCGAGTGCATCGCGCGGGCCGCCCTGGAGCGCACGGAGAGCCGCGGCGGTCACACCCGCGAGGACCACCCGGCGATGAACCGCGAGTGGCGCCGCGCCAATCTGCTCTGCCGACTCGCCGACCCCACCGGGGGGTTGGCGGCCACCGGTGCCGTACGCGGCCAGATCGACCTGGTCCGCGTGGAGACCGAGCCCATCCGCCCGGACCTGCTCGCCCTCTTCGAGAAGGAGGAGCTGGTCAAGTACCTGGCTGAAGAGGAGCTGTACGAGTGAGTTCGTACGACGCGCAATTCAAGGTCTGGCGCGGGGATCCCGGCGGCGGCGACCTGGAGGACTACAAGGTCGAGGTCAACGAGGGCGAAGTGGTGCTCGACATCATCCACCGCCTCCAGGCCACCCAGACCCCCGACCTCGCCGTCCGCTGGAACTGCAAGGCGGGCAAGTGCGGTTCGTGCTCGGCGGAGATCAACGGCAGGCCGCGGCTGCTGTGCATGACGCGGATGTCGGTCTTCGACCAGGACGAGGTCATCACGGTGACGCCGCTGCGCGCCTTCCCCGTGGTGCGCGATCTGGTGACGGACGTCGGCTTCAACTACACGAAGGCGCGCGAGGTCCCGGCGTTCGTGCCGCCCGCGGATCTCGGGCCCGGCGAGTACCGCATGCAGCAGGAGGACGTGGACCGCCCGCAGGAGTTCCGCAAGTGCATCGAGTGCTTCCTGTGCCAGGACACGTGCCACGCGGTGCGTGACCACGAGGAGAACAAGGGCGTCTTCGCCGGGCCCCGGTTCCTGATGCGGGTCGCCGAGCTGGACATGCACCCGCTGGACGCGGCGGCGGAGTCCGGCCTCGACCGCAAGCGGACCGCGCAGGACGAGCACGGGCTCGGCTACTGCAACATCACCAAGTGCTGTACGGAGGTGTGCCCCGAGGGCATCAAGATCACGGACAATGCGCTGATCCCCTTGAAGGAACGGGCGGTCGACCGCAAGTACGATCCGCTGGTGTGGCTGGGCAGCAAGATCCGGCGGCGCACGGAGTAGCGGGCCGGTCGGGCGTCGAAGTTGCCGGGGGCCGTCCACGGAGGACCGCGCCGCCTCCCCGGTCGCGGCGGGTCGGATGCCGCCATACGCTCGCACGTGTGACGTCGTCCCCGCGTATGGCCGCCGTGCGGGCAGCAGTGGCCGCGGTGGCCCTGCTGCTCGGGTGGCTCCTGCCGCTGTGGCCCTCCCCCGCGGTCGCCGACGCCCCGGTCACGCTCTCGCGCACCGGCCAGATCACCGACAGGACCGACGCTCTCAACGACCACGTACGTGACTTCTCCGGCCGCTCGGCGCAGAGCTGGGCGGACGCCACCGCCGAGCGGGGCGGGCCCGGGCCCGACGACGTGCTGCTCGCCGTCGCGACGCACGACCGCCGGTTCGCCCACTCCGTGGACGACGGCTCCCGGCTCACCGACGCACAGCTCCGCTCCGTGGCCACCACCGCGATCAGGCCCGCCCCGCGCCGGAACGACTGGGCCGGGGCGGCCGTCGGCGCCGCGGACGGCTACCGCGCCGTGCTCGCCGGACACCCCGTGCGCACCCCGGCACTCGCCCCGGGCCCGGCCGACCCGGGCGGCGCGGGCGGCGCGGGCAGCGCGGACGGCGCGGGCAGCGCGGGCAGCGCGGGCAGCGCGGGCAGCGCGGACGGCGCGGACGGCGCGGACGGCGCGGACGGCGCGGGCGGCGCGGGCGGCGCGGGCGATTCCGGGACCGGTGACCTCGTGCTGCCCGTGGCGGTGGCATGCGCGGCCGGGATCGCCGCGACGGTCGCGTACAAACGGCGCAGGAAGCGCGCCACCACCCGTACGACGCCCGGCGGCTGGGGGCAGGGCGCGGGCCGCAGCCCCACCCCGCTCACCCCGCTGCCCGAGCTCGACGACGCGTTCCCCGACGACGATGCCACCAGGCACCGCATGCTGGGCGAGATCGTCGCGCGCTGCACGGACGCGGGCCGCCGCCTGGCCGCCGAGACGGCATACCGGCAGGTCACGGTGCGGACCGAGGCCGCAAGGAACACCCTCGCGGGCCTGCGTGAGACCTACGCGCCCACCGCATCCGACGCGGCGCTCGGCCACCTCGAACAGGCCAAGGACCGCCTGGCCTTCGCCGCCACCCACCTCGACCGGACCCGGAGCTGCGCCGACGCGGGCGAGAACGGCAAGGCGGCCGTCCACCTGCGTGCCGCTGAGGGCGCGGTCTACCAGGCAGGCACGTTCGTGGACGCCATCGACCGCCTGGCCGCCGAGCTCGCACTGGCCGCCGAGAAGCTGCCCGGCGCGCTCACCGAGTCCGAGGCGGACCTCGCCGACGCGCGCGGCCTCCTCGAAGGCACCGCGGAAGGCGTCTCCACGGCCGATCTGCGGAGCCGGGTCGCCCGCGCGGAGTCGGTCGTCGCCGCGGTGCGCGGGCAGATGTCCGCGGGGCCTCACGACCCCATCGACGCCCTGCGCCGCGTGGGGGAGGCGGACGCCGCACTCGACGCGGCCCTCGCCGGAGCCCGCGAACGCGAGGTCACAGAGCGCCGTTCCCGCACCCTGCTCTCCCAGACGCTGCTCACCGCGCGCAGCGCCGTGGGGGCGGCGACGGACTTCGTCACGACGCACCGCGGTGCCGTCGGCAGCGAGGCACGGACCCGCCTGACCGAAGCTCAGCGCCACCTGGCCCAGGCCGGGGCGGCGGCCCAGGACGCCGACGCCACCGCCGCGCTCGCCGACGCCCGGCAGGCCGACTCGCTGGCCCGGGAGGCGCAGCACCTCGCCGAACTGGACGTACGGCGCTGAGCGTGGATGTACGAACGCACCCCCATCGCTGCGCACCCCCATCGCTGCGCACCGCCGTAGCTGCACACCGCCGTAGCTGCGCGCGGGCGGAAACGCCGAGGAGGCCGACAAGTCCGACCGGCTCGCCAAGGTGGCGCTCGGGCGTCAGCTGCGGTCCGGGCTCGACCGGATGAAGTCAGGACTGGCTTCAGAACAGGCTGAGCAGCGCCTCCGCCGCGTCCATCGGCTCCGCGTCGCCGGGCAGCGCGAGTTCGAACCAGACCGTCTTGCCGTGCGGCGTCCTGCGCGAGCCCCAGGCCGCGCTGAGCAGGCCGACCAGTTGCAGCCCGCGCCCGCCCTCGTCGGTGTCCCTGGCCCGGCGGCGGCGCGGCTGGACGAAGCCGCCGTCCCACACCTCGCACACCAGCGTGCGGTCGAGCAGGATGCGCAGTCTGATGTCGCCCTCGCCGTACCGCAAGGCGTTGGTGACGAGCTCGCTGACCAGGAGTTCCGCGGTGTCGCAGAGCCGTTCGAGGTCCCAGGAGCGCAGCTGGTCGCAGGCCAGTTCGCGGGCGCGGCCCACCGATTTGGGGTCGCGCGGCAGCGTCCAGTCGCCGACGTGCTCGGCGGGCAGGCCCTCGACACGCGCCATCAGGAGCGCGATGTCGTCCTCTCCGTGGTGGGTGTCGAGCGTGTTCAGGACGTGGTCGCAGAGGTCCTCGAGGACGGGCGGCGCGTCGTTGAGGGCGCTCACCAGGGCGTTCAGGCCCTCGTCGAGCGGGTGGTCGCGGGATTCGACGAGGCCGTCGGTGTAGAGCGCGAGGAGCGCGCCCTCGGGGAGCTCGACCTGGACGTCCTCGAAGGGCTCGCCGCCGACGCCGAGCGGCATGCCCGGCGGCACGTCGAGCATCAGCGCGGACTCGCCGGGCTCCACGAGCACGGGCGGCAGATGTCCGGCGTTGGCGAAGGTGCAGCGGCGGGTGACGGCGTCGTAGACCGCGTACACGCAGGTGGCGAGGTACACCTCGCTGAGGTCCGCGTCCGCCGCCTTGCGGGCCGCGCGCGTGGACTGCTGCGGTCCTGCCGGGTTGCCGAGGCCGCGGGCGACCTCGTCGAGGGCGGAGAGCACCTCGGCGGGCTCCAGGTCGAGGAGGGCCAGGGTGCGGACGGCGGTGCGCAGTTCGCCCATGGCGACGGCGGCCCGCAGGCCGCGGCCCATGACGTCGCCGACGACCAGGGCCGTGCGGTGGCCCGGCAGCTCGATGACGTCGAACCAGTCGCCGCCGACCTCCGTGGCCGCGTTGCCCGGCAGGTAGCGGCAGGCGATGTCGAGGCCGGACGCCTCGGGGTCGCCGGGCGGCAGCAGGGACCGCTGCAGTATCAGCGCGCGTTCGTGCTCACGGCGGTACAGGCGGGCGTTGTCGATGCAGACGGCGGCGCGCGCGGCCAGTTCGACGGCGAGCGCCCGGTCGCGCTCGCCGAAGGGTTCGCTGCCCTTCGTACGGGAGAACTGGGCGAGGCCGACCACGGTGTCGTGGGCGACCATCGGCACGGCGAGCGTCGACTGGACGAGGCCGCCGGTGCGCCGGCTCGCCGAATCGTCGTCGTCGCCGGTGATCAGGCGGGGGCGGGCCGCGCGCAGGGCGTCGGCGCAGGGCGAGGTGAAGGCGTAGCGGTGCACGGCGCCGACGGCGACGGGCCCGGTGCCCGCGGGGAACGGAGCGTCGGCGACGGCGCTCGCGAAGGCCACCCGGCGCAGTTCGGCGCTGCCGTCGGCGAGTCCCGGCGGGGTCTCGTCGCCGTCGAGGAGCCCCTGGTAGAGGTCGACGGAGGCGAGGTCGCAGAAGCCGGGCACGGCGACGTCGAGCAGCTCGCGGGCGGTGGTCTCCAGGTCGAGGGAGTTGCCGATGCGGGCGCCCGCTTCGTTCAGGAGGGCCAGATTGCGCCGCGCGTGGGCGGCCTCGCGGGCGGCGGCGTGCCGCCGGGTGACGTCGGTGCCGAGGCCCGCGACGCCGATGGGGCGGCCCGAACCGCTGTGTACGCGGTAGAGGTTGATCGACCAGTGCCTGCGGTCGCTGCTGCCGGGCGCGGGGCCCACTATCTGCATGTCCGTCACGGCGTCGCCGGTCTCCAGGACCCGCTTCAGGGCGGCGGCCATGCGGTCGGCCTCGTGGCGCGGCAAGTAGTCGTGGACGGTGCGGCCGCGCTGGTCATCGATGCCGCCGCCGAAGACCTCGGCGAACCGGCGGTTGGCGCGCTGCACCTTCAGGTCCGTGCCGAACAGCAGGAAGCCGAAGGGCGATTGGCCGAAAATGGCTTGCGAGGCGGCGAGGTCCGTCTCGATCTGCCGGAGCGCGCGGACGTCGACGACGATGCAGACGGCGGCCCGTTCACCGTCCTCGGTCTCGGTCGGCATGACGTAGATCTCGGCGATGCCTTCCAGGCCGCTGGAGCCGCCGGAGCCACTGGACCCGCTGGAGCCGCCGGGGCCGCCAGGGCCGCCAGGGCCGCCCCGATGGCCGTAGGACGGCTGCGAGTCCGCCGGAAGCCGGAAGGGGACGACCCCCGTCCACTCCCGTCCGTCGAGGATCTCCGCCATCTTGCGGTGCCCGCCCGCACGCAGCTCCGGCGGCACGAAGGCCTCGATGGGGTCCTTGCCCACGGCGTCCCGCGCCGCCACGCCGAACAGCCGCTCGGCCCGCACGCTCCACTGGTCGACCAGGCCGTCGGCGCCGATCGAGAACGAGGCGACCTTGATGTAGTCGTATATCGAACCCGGCGGGTTGCGCTGCCACGTCTCGTCGACCGGGCGGTCGCCGAACGGGCCCTCGCCCGCCCCGTCGCCCGGTGCGGCGTCTCCCGCCGCGTCGTCCGTGGCCCCTTGGGCCCTCGCGTCGCCCGACGGACCGTCGCTCTCCGTCGCCTTCGCTGGTATCTCGCTCACGCGAACCGTCCCCTCCAGCTCACCGCGTCCGGCACCGGTCACCGCGTACGGCTGACCGCAGTATCCAGCACTACGGTGCCGCGCCACACGGCGTTCACGATCACAGCACGTACTCGACGCTTTTTGGCCCGTGCCGCCCTTGTGCCGGACGCCTATCGCACACTGCCAGTCTTCTAACCCGGCAACGCCAGCTCGAACCACACCGTCTTCCCCGTCCTGCCCGTACGACCCGGCCGCGTCCCCCAGCGCCGCGACGAGCGCGAGACCAGCTGCAGGCCGCGCCCGCCCTCGTCGTCGGGTGCGGCCATGCGCTCCAGAGGCGGGTCGGGGAGCGGGTCGGAGACCTCCACGAGGAGCGTGCCCGTGGGCCCCTCGGGCCGTACGAGCCGTACGCCGATGGGCCCGGAGGCATGGCGCAGCGCGTTGGTCACCAGTTCGCTGACGAGCAGCGCGGTGATGTCGCTCAGGGCCGCGAGGCCCCAGTCCGCGAGCTGTTTGCGTACGACGGCCCGTGCGGTGCGGACCGCGCCGGGGTCCGCGGGAAAGGCCCACTCGGCGCAGTCGCCTTCGGTGTCGATCACGCCGATCACTTCCAGACCAGTAGCTGAACCTGTCCGGTTTCATGGGGTTAATGGGCACATACCCGATATCCAGCGGGGTTACCGCGCACCCCGGCGCACTGTGGCACGAACGGCGCAGGAGGAATCAATGCGCGGCGTGCGGCGCGCCGAGCGCCGCCTCGACGGCGGGCACGTCCGCGGTCAGCCAGTCGACCGACCAGACGGCGTCGGGAGCGAGCCAGCGCAGTTCGTCGTGGTCCTGCAAGGGGCGCGGTTCACCCGAGACGAGCCGGGCCGTCCACACCCGCAGGACGTACCCCTTGGCCAGCGGCCACTCGCCGGGCACACGGCCGGTCAGTTCGGCCTCGACACCCAGTTCCTCGCGGAGCTCGCGCACCAGCGCGTCCTCGCACCGCTCGCCGGGTTCGACCTTGCCGCCGGGCAGCTCCCAGCCGCCCGCGAGCTCGGGAGGCGCGCTGCGCCGTGCGGCGAGCAGGCGTCCGTCGGCGTAGAGGGCGGCGCCCACCACGACCCGCTCGTTTCCGTCCGCCGCGATGTTTCCGTTCATGTGCCGGAGCTTAGGCCAGGCTTGTCCGGCGGCGGACGGACGGTGCCTGTCCGGCGGCGGACGAACGGTTCAGCGGCCGCTGCCGTTCTGGCTCAGCCTCTCGACGGAGTAGAGCTGCCGGTGGCCGCGGTCGTCGAGGCTGTCCACGATCCGCTGCGCCTCGGCCTTCGTCGCGTACCTGCCCACGCGATAGCGGTTGCCGTCGCCGTCCTGCCGTATCACGAACCAGGGCAGCAGGCCTGTTCCGTCATTCATCGCGCCCCTCCGCTCGCCACCCCCGGCGCGCCCCACGCCTCGATCAGTAAGGAAACCGCAATCCGCATATGCCCGAGCCTACGCCCGACCTTTACTCAGCGGATACGGCTTTGCACAAAGAGATACGCGGAGGGGTTGCTATCGGCCAGCACGATGCTTCACCGGGTGGCGGGGGCTACTTCACGGGCAGGTGGTACGCGATCCGATAGCGGTCGGCGGGCACCACGACGTCGGCCGTCTCGACCGGGCGGCCCGACGCGTAGTACGTCCGGTGGACGACGAGGACCACGTGGCCGGGGACGCCGCCGAGCGCCGTGAGCTCCTCGGCCAGGCCGGGGCGGGCGCCGACGTCCTCCGCCACGTTGTCCACGACGACGTCGATGGCCGCCATCCGCTCCACCACCCCGCAGCCGCCGAGCGGCCCCTCCTCGGGGAGCATCACGGGCGAGCGGCCGGTGACGGCGAGGGGCTCCCAGGAGGTGGAGAGCATCATGGCCTCCCCCGCGTCCCGGAAGACGTACTTCGTGCACATGACGCGGTCGCCCGGACGGATGTCGAGCCGCTCGGCGACCGCGACGCTCGCCTCGACCTGCTCGCTGCGGGACTCCCAGGTGCCGCGCGCGCCGTCCGCGGCCTGCTCCTGGCGGAAGGGCGTCGATCCGCCGTTCGCCGCGCGGTACCCGGCGCGGGCGACCTTGCGCGGGGCGGGGTGCTCCCGCACGTAGGTACCGGATCCGGAGCGGCCCTCGACGAGGCCCTCGGCCATCAGGACCTTGCGCGCCTCCAGGGCCACCGTGTCGGAGACCCCGTACTCCTCGCGGATTCTGGCCTGCGAGGGGAGACGCGTGTGCGGCGGCAGCGAACCGTCGACGATCTTCTTGCGGAGATCACCCGCGACGCGCAGATACGCCGGCTGCTCACCGAAAGTCACTGGCCACTCCCATCAGGTTGACAGACAGCAACAGCCTGGCAACCGTGGGTTGTTGGGTGCAACCCTAGGCCAAGGATTCACCCGAAGTGATGATTTCTCGCGGTGCGGGTCTTTACGCAGGGCCTTTCCGCGGATATGGGGACCGGTCGAGGGAACCGAGGAAACGCTTCGTCGCGGCCCGCGCGATCTGGCTGCCCCAGCCACCCCAGTTCACGTCGAAACAGTGGTCGGCCCACGGGAGTTCGATGTACGTCGCCGGGGCACCGGCCTCCTTCAGACGCCGGGCCAGCTCGCGCGCCTGCGCCACCGGCACCGCCCTGTCCGCGCTCCCGTGCAGCAGCAGCGTCGGCGGCACGTCGCCGCGGACCAGGCGGGCCGGTGAACCGAGGCGGTAGCGGGCGGGGGCGGTGGCCGCCGAACCGCCCATCAGGCGCGGCATCACGGGGTCGCCGCGCAGCGCGGTACCGGCGATCAGGCGCCCCATGTCGGTGGGCCCGTAGAGCGAGATCACGCCCGCGACCGAGCTGTCGCGCACCGGGCACGAGGCGGGGACCCTGCTGTCGCCCTGCGTATAGGCGGCGGCGAGCGCGAGGTTGCCGCCGGCCGAACTCCCCGCGAGGAGAAGGCGGCCGGGATCGATGCCGTACACGCGCGCGTGCCGCCGCACCCAGCCGACCGCGCACTTCACGTCGCCGATCTGGCCGAGCTGGGTGGCCCGGGGCGCGAGGCGGTAGTCGACGTCGAAGACCGACCACCCGCGGGCGTTGAACCACCGGTTCCACTCGGGGGTCTGACTGCGGTGCCCCTTGTTCCAGCCGCCGCCGTGCACCCAGACGACGGCGGGCCGCCGCACCGCCGCTCGCTTGGGCAGCGCCCAGAGGTCAAGGCGCAGCTTCTGCCCCCGCTCCGGATGCGCCCCGCGGACGGCGCCCACGCGCGCGTACGTGAGGGTGCGCGTGCGGTCGGGCACCTTGGCGTAGTTGACGCCGTCGAAGTACCGGGCGAGGGCAAGCTGTTGGCCCGCCCTCTCCGCAGCTCCGTAGGCGGCCGCGTACGGCATGACGCCGTACACGAGGGCGGCGAAGGAGGCGAGCGCGGCGAGCCCCGCGCACCAGGGATGACGTCGGCCCGCGCACGCGGCAGCGGCGAGTCCGAGCAGCCCCGGCGGCAGCAGCACGAGGCCCCAGGAGGTGATGGCGCCCGCGACGAGCACCAGGAGCGGGAGGCGGGGCAGCGGGGCGGCGACGAGGACGGTGAGCGCCGCGTTCAGGAGTCCGGCGCAGAGGAGCAGAATCCTGGCCACGGCGGGAGGCGGCACGGCGGACGTCACACCGAAGAACTATCACAGAAGCGGACAAAAGCCCTCTAAGGTGATCGCTCCGGTGACCTCCGGACCCCGCCCCCTCACGGGCCGGATCAGACCGCCGGGCCCGATCAGACCGCGGCGCCGCTCCCGTGATCCTCGTCGAGACCCGACTCCGGGCCGTCCTCCGGGGTCGCGTCACGCGGCGAAGTGGTGGCCAGGCCCAGCGACTTGCGGGCCGCCACGGCGCTCTTGTCGCCGACCCGCCCCAGGCCCGCCGCGTGGTGCTCGCTGAAACCGTCGGCGTCGGAGGCCCCGGCCGCCTTCGCCCACTCCTTGCGCCCCTCGCCGATCTCGGCGACGAGCGCGTCGATGTGCCCCCGCGACCTCGCGGGCCAGTCGTGCGCGCGCAACTGCCGCGCCTGCTCGGCAAGGCCCTTGTCGACGCGGGCGGCCCACCTCTTGTGCCCTTCGAGGTCGTTCTCGACCAGCTCCTCCTCGGGCGCCGTCGAAAAGGCCCTGTCGAAGGCGCGGTCCGCCGTCACGTACGCGAGCTGGTGGGCGTCGAGCGTCGACGCGTCGCGGCGCAGGGAGCCCGTCAGCGGGCGCGCGCCTTCCGCGGCGCCGAAGATGCAGGTGACGTGGCGGTCCCCCCGACGCCAGGTGGTCCGGTCGGGCATGAAGAAGTAGATCTCGGCGCCGCCGGGGTCCAGCCAGCTGTCCATGACGTAGTCGTCCTGGCGGTCGGTGCACCTGGCCTCGGCGAGCTCGGCCATCGCGTCGTCGCCCGGGTACCGGATGTGGTTCACCCGGAACGAGTCGAAGACCTCCCCGTCGTGACGCCCGGAGCAGGGGACGTTCGCGACCTCGAAGGCGTACTTCATGGAGTCGAGCTTCCCGTCGGGGGCGTCGAAGCAGCCCCCCTTGTCGACCGGAAAGGCACCGGCGCCCTGCCGCGACTCGCGCGCCGCCTCCCGGAAGCCATCCATGAACGCGCTCGCGCCACCCGTCACGATGCCGATGACGAGCAGCAGCACACCGGCCACGGAGAGGATGCTGCCCGCGATCGCGAGCCCCTTGCCCCGCTCGCCCTTCCGCTTGATCTGCGCGAACGCGACGAGCCCGAGGATCAGGCCGACGGCGGGCAGGAAGCACAGGATCCCGAGGACCAGGGAGGCGATCGCGAACCCGTTCACCGGCGGCCGGGAGTACGGCGAGTAGAGGCCGGGCCACTGCTGGTACGGGGTCTGTCCGGCCGGTCCGGCCTGTCCGGCCTGCCCCTGCGGAGGGGGCGCGTACGGGCCGGGCGGCGGCGGTATGTCCACGGGTGACGTGCTCCTGGATTTTGGACAGGCGGTGCGGAGAGCTTGGCGCATCGTAATCGGAGGCGGGGGCGTAAAGGTAATGAGGCGGCAAACCTCGACAACTCGGGCACTCGCCCGGGCCGTCAACGAACTCGCCCTCGCGGCGGGCTGGGTCGCTGACCCGGAGCCGTACCGCGAGGACGAGGGTGTTCATGCCCAAGGGGCAGAGGGGTGAGAGGGGTGAAAGAGGTCAGAACTGCAGACCCCAGGAGTCGATCTTCCCGGTGTCCTGGGCCGCGTTGTCGCTGACCCGCAGCTTCCATATGCCGTTGGCCGTCTCCGAGGAGGCGTTCACGGTGTAGGTGGTGTTGATGTTGTCCGAGCTGCCGCCGGTCCCGTAGGCCTTGAGTGTGTAGGCCGTGCCGTCGGGGGCGATCAGTTGGACCTGAAGGTCGCCGATGTAGGTGTGCTGGATGGCGACCGGCACGGAGAGCGACGCCGGGGCCGAGCCGTCGACGCCCGTGACGGTGATCGGCGACTCGGCCGTGGCGTTGTCGTTGATCGCGTAGTCGTCGGTGTTGGTGAACGTCTTGCCCGGCGGGTTGGTGGTGCCGCCCGTGACGTTCAGGAGGCGGTTGGGCGAGCCCGAGCCCGGGCTGCCGACGACGCCGGTCGAGGAGGCGCTGACCAGGGCCGCGGACACCTGCGCCGGGGTCGACGAGGGGTTCTGGCCCAGGTAGATCGCGGCCGCGCCCGCGACGTGCGGGGAGGCCATCGACGTGCCGGAGATGGTGTTGGTCGCCGTGTCGTTGGTGTTCCACGTCGAGGTGATCGAGGAGCCCGGCGCGAAGATGTCGAGGATGCTGCCGTAGTTGGAGTAGCTCGCCCGCGCGTCGGTGTTGGTCGTGGCACCGACGGTGATGGCCTCCGCCACGCGCGCGGGGGACTTGGTCGACGCGTCGGTCGACTCGTTGCCCGCCGCCACTGCGTACGTGACGCCGGACGCGATGGAGTTGCGTACGGCCGTGTCGAGCGCACTGTCGGCGCCGCCGCCGAGCGACATGTTGGCGACGGCGGGCTTGACCGCGTTCTTGGTCACCCAGTCGATGCCCGCGACGACCTGCGCGGTCGTGCCGGAGCCCTGGTTGTTCAGGACGCGGACGCCGACGATCTTGGCCTTCTTGGCGACGCCGTGCAGGGTGCCGGCGACGGTGCCCGAGACGTGCGTGCCGTGGCCGTGGCCGTCCTGCGCGGTGTTGTCGTTGTCGATGGCGTCGTAGCCGTAGGAGGCGCGGCCGCCGAAGTCGCTGTGGCTGATGCGGACGCCGGTGTCGATGACGTACGCCGTGACGCCCTCGCCCGCGGAGTCCGGGTAGGTGTACTTCTGGTCGAGGGGCAGGTTCTTCTGGTCGATGCGGTCCAGGCCCCAGGACGGCGGATTGTTCTGGGTCGCGGTGGCAGTGAACGTCCGGTTCTGGACGACCATGTCGACCGCCGGGTCGGCCGCGAACTTCTTCGCCTCGGCCTCGGAGAGCTCGACCGCGTAGCCGTTGAGGGCCTTGTCGTAGGTCCGCTCGATCTTGGCGCCGTACTCCTTGGCCAGGGCCTTGCCCTCGGCAGAGCGGGCTTTCGGCGCGTTCTTGTCGAGGCTCACGATGTAGCTGTTCTTGATCACTCCGGGGGCGCCGGCGTTCTCGATCGTGCCTTCCGCCCGGTCCGGCCGGGCATTCGCCGGAAGGGCGGAGACGACGCCGAGGGCGAGGGCCGCGACCGCTGTCGCGCTGATCCCGGCCAGTCTTCGGCGGTTATGACGCATCACTGCCATCTGAGGGGTCCTCCTCAATAGGTGGTGCGCTGGTGGGGGATTGGTGCGGATTGGTACGCATTGGTGCCGTGGAGCCCACACTCACAGGGGCAGGCGGCAGGGCCATGTCAAGGTGACGTGCCGACTCTTGCCTCCGTCCGGACGAAAGATTGGCGGATCCATGGAAATCCCACAAGGGCCAGGACAGGACGTAACACGGCCGTCACGCCCGGTTCCTGACGGCTCATCACCACCCGACGCGCACCTCCTGCGCCCCTCCCCGACCACCCGCCACAATTAGCCTGCGCGCATGACCCCTGCCACGGATTCGCCCGCCCTGCCGGACGCCCGGCCCGCCCTGCCCGACTACGTGTGTCCGGCCGACGGGACACGCGTCGCCCCGTCCTCGCTCGCCTGGTCCTGCCCCGCCTGTCACGGCCCTCTCGACCTGGACTTCTCCCCCACCCCCGCACCGCTCGGCAAACTGTCCGGCCGGGTGAACTCCCTCTGGCGGTACGCGGAATGCCTGCCGCTGCCCGCCCCCGCGATCTCTCTCGGCGAAGGCCGCACGCCCCTCGTCGGGCTGGCGGGAAACATCTCGGCCAAGCTGGACTTCCTGATGCCCACGCTCTCCTTCAAGGACCGCGGGGCGGTCGTCCTCGCCGCCCTCGCACGGCACCTCGGCCCGGACCGGGTCATCGCCGACAGCAGCGGCAACGCGGGTACGGCCGTCGCCGCCTACTGCGCACGGGCCGGACTCCCCTGCACCGTGTACGTCCCCGCCGGTACGTCGCCCAAGAAGCTGGCGCAGATCGACGCGCACGGGGCACGGCTCGAAGTCGTCGACGGCGACCGCGAGGCGACGGCCCGCGCGGCCCGCGCCGCCGCCGACGAACCCGGCACGTTCTACGCCTCCCACGTCCACAACCCCTACTTCCTCCACGGCACCAAGACATACGTCCACGAGCTCTGGGAGGACCTCGGCGGCACGCTCCCCGACGCCCTCGTCGTACCCGTCGGCAACGGCACCCTGCTGCTCGGCGCGGCGCTCGCCGTACGGGAGTTGCACGCGGCCGGACTCATCGCGCGCCTCCCCGCGCTGTACGCGGTGCAGTCCGCGGCGGTCGCCCCACTCGCCGACGCGTGGCGGGCCGGCGCGGACGACCTGGTCGGCGAGACCCCGCAGGCGCCGACGTTCGCGGAGGGCATCGCGATCCCCCGGCCGCTGCGGGCGCGGCAGATCCTGCGGGCGGTACGTGATCTCGGGGGCGGGTTCTTCACGGTGACCGAGGACCAGATCGCCGCGGCACAACGCGACTTGGCCGCCCGTGGCCTGTACGTCGAGTCGACCGGGGTGGCGTGCTGGGCGGCCGTACGGGACGGCGCGCTCGGAGACCGCACGGCGGTGGTTCCGCTGTGCGGGGCGGGAGCGAAGACGGGACCGGCGGGCGGGGACGTGGGCCGGAGCCGCGAACGCCGGGGGCCTGTCGCGCCAAGTACGGGGTGAGACCGCCGAACGGCGGTCGGGGAAGGAGGGCCCGTGACATCGGTCGAACGGGACGGCCCCGGTACGGACGGCGCGGCCACCGACGAGGAACTGCTCATCCGGGCCGCGCGCGACGCCTCGGCCTTCGAGCCGCTGGTACGACGCCACTCGGCGGCCCTGCACGGCTACTTCGCCCGGCGCGCACCCCAGGCCGCGGACGACCTGCTGTCCGAGGCCTGGCTGCAGGCCTACACCGCGCGGCGCGGCTTCGACGCGGGCCGCGGACTCGCGCGGGCCTGGCTGTTCGGCGTGGCCAGGAACGTCCTGTCCGCGCACTGGCGGCGGACCGACCGGCAGCGGCCCGGCCCACCGGGTGAGGGCCGCGACGATCCGTGGGAGGCGGTGGACGCACGGCTCGACGCGGCGTCCGTGGCCCCACGACTCCGCGCCCTGCTGGCCGAACTCCCACCCGAGGAGCGTGAGTTGCTTCTGCTCGTCGCCTGGGAGCAGCTGACGCCCGGTGAGGCGGCGGCCGTGGTCGGCATCCCGGCGGGCACGGCTCGCTCGCGGCTGCACCGCGCCCGGCGGCGGCTGCGCGCCGACGTTCCCCTCAAGCTGACAGGAGACCCGGCATGACCGAACACACCCACACCGCGCACACCGTGCCCACCGTGCCCACCGACCTGCTCGACTTCCCCGGTGCCGCCGAGCTGATCGCGGCGGGAGACGTGCCTCCGCCGTCCTCCGGCATCGTGGCCGCCGCGCAGGCGGCGGTGGCCCGCGCCGCACGGGGCGAGGCACCTCCCTCCCCGGCGCGTCCCCGTCTCCGCCCCCTCCCCCTCGCGCGGCGTCGCAGGGTGCTTGTCGCCGCTGCCGCCGTGGCGGCGATCGCCGCGGGAGCCGTGGCGTACCCCGTCCTCGACGTGGGGGGCCGACCGGCAGCGACGGCCTCGGCGAGCCAGTTCCTCGACGACATGGCGGCGGTGGCGTCGGACGCCCCCGCGGCCACCGACCCGCAGTACTGGAAGGTGCGCGTCGAGACCGTCAACCAGGACGACGGGAAGCGTACGGACACGACCTTCTTCGACCACGAGGGCCGCGTGTGGTCGGTCGACCCGGACGGCACGGTCCACGAGCCGCCTGCCGGCGAGAAAGGCAAGGTCAAGAAGTGGCCGGTGGGTGAGAAGTGGCTGACGTGGCCCGCGCTCGGCCAGCTGCCGACCGACGAGAAGGCGCTCGCGGCGCTCTTCCCCGCTGACCCGGAGAGCCGGTTCGAGCAGGTCGCGATCCTGCTGGAGGACTCCCCCGCGAGTCCGCAGCTGCGGGGTGCTCTCTTCCGGATCCTCGCCGATGCCCCGGGCGTGCGGTTGGTCGGGGACGTGCGGGACAGCAAGGGGCGGGCGGGAGTCGCCGTCGAGGTCACGCGGAAGTCGTGGTACCGGGTGGGGTCGGCCAAGCCGGTGACGCACCGGACGAAGGACCGCTACGTCGTCGACCCGCGTACGGGGTTGCTCCTGGAGACGACACACAAGCTCCTGGACCGGGATGCTCCCGTGGACCGCTACACGTGGCTGGAGGTGGGTCCGGCGGATCGCGTCGGCTAGGGCGTGGCCGGAGGGTCGGAGGGCCGGGTACGCCGTGGTGGGGCGGTGTCTTTGACGGTGACCGGGGCCGCCCGGCTTTTTGCGGAGTGTGGCGGTTCCGGGCCGCCAGTAAAGGGCGCTCCGCTGCGCTCCACGTCGGCTGCGCCGATTCCGCTCCGCTCCACCCTTGACTGCCGCCCCTCCACCGCACGTGAACTTTGACCCGGACGCCCAGGGGTGGGGCCGACGGGGACTGTGGGGATGGGTCATCACCTTTCACCACCGGGTGCGGACCGGCCCATCGTGAGTGGGCGCCACGCTCGGGGCTCGGCCAGCCGCCCGGCTACGCCGCTCGGGCCATCCCCGCCCGCTGCCGGGTGCGGACCGGCCCATCGTGGCTGGACGTGAGGGTCGAGGCACCGACGAGCAGGCTGGCCCCGCCCCCGGACATCTACTTTGGGAAAGTTGCGAATGGATTCGCCGTGCGCCCCCCGATCACTCCCCGCGCGCCCTCCCCGGCCGTCTTTCACGGGCCCGCACACCCGATGGCGAGGGGGGCGCATTCCCTCCGGTGGGGGGCGCGCGGCGGTCTGCTTCGCAACTTTCCCAAAGTAGATGTCCGGGAGCGGCCGATCCCGCCATTCATTCCGCGTGCCCGGCCGCGTGCCCGGCGGCGTCTCGACCGTGACGGGGACCCACGATGGGCCGGTCCGCACCCGGCAGCGGGCGGGGATGGCCCGAGCGGCGTGGCCCGGGACCGCGCTCAGACCGTAGCCCGCGCTCACGTTGAGCCGGTCCGCACCCGGCAGTGAAAGGTGATGGCCCGAGCAGAGGTCCCCGAAGTCCCCACCCCTGGCCGTCCGGGTCAAAGTTCACGTGCGGTGGAGGGACGGCAGTCAAGGGTGGAGCGGAGCGGAATCGGCGCAGCCGACGCGGAGCGCAGCGGAGCGCCCTTTACTGGCGGCCCGGAACCGCCACACTCCGCAAAAAGCCGGGCGGCCCCGGGAACCATCAAAGACGCCGCCCCGCCAACGTCCCCGTCAGACCTCCGCCGGAACGGCCCGGCACTCGTCCAGGAAATCCACGATGTGCCCGAACACATCCAACGCCGCGTTGCGGCCGATGAACGCGTCGAGGTGGCCATACCCCGGCACCTCCACGTAGCGCACGTCCATCTCCGGATACCGGCGCGAAAGCACGTCGTGGCACAGCTCGTTGGAGTCGTACCAGAAGCGGTTGTCGCTGCCGGACAAGAGCAGCAGCGGCGCCTCGAACTTGCCCGCGTTGTCGAGCGCGTTCTTCGGGAGGGCGTCGTAACGGCCGTCGGCGTCGTTGTACCGCATCATCGTGTGGGCCAGCTCAATGCTGCGCAGATGCGGCAGGATCCACATCGGCACCGTGCCGTACAGGTCAGCCAGGCGGTCGTGGGTGACGTCGTCGAGGTTGTCGTGCTCGAAGAGCGAGCCTCCGACGCCCCACGAGTCGTTGTGCAGGATCTGGCAGTTGGGGTCCTTGCACTCCGCGCCGAGCGAGACCTCCGCGAAGATCAGCGAGTGCTTCGACCAGAGGCCCACCTTCTTGAAGTCGGTGGGGATGTTCACGAAGCGGGACCGCAGGAGTTCGCCGCCGAAGTGCAGGCGCGCCCGCGTCTTCCAGGACATCTTCGGCGTGAGGAAGACGCCTTGCGCGACGACGCCCGCGAGGCCGGGCACCAGGCCCGCCGCCATGCTCAGCGACAGGCACATCGCCCCGATGCAGTGCGCGACGACGAGCAGATCGCGCCCCTCGGTACGTTCCTTGATCAGCGACACCGCCTCGGGGATGTCGTAGAGCGCCACGTCGTCGAAGGTGTAGCGCACCCGGCCCTCGTTGTAGGGCAGTCGGCAGCTGCCCCGCCAGTCGAGGAGCCACGGTTCGTAGCCCGCGTCGAGCAGGACGTCGACCAGGTTGCGGGTCTCCGGGAGCATGAACATGTCCGCCGAGGCGGTCAGTCCGTGCAGGATCAGTACGGGCGGGCGGTCCGTGGAGCCGTCGGCCGGGGCGACCCGGCACAGGCCGAGTTCCGTGCCGTCGGAGGCCGTGAAGGGGATCTCCTCGACCCGGTCCCCGAGTGCGTGGTGAAGGGGCCTGAGCGTCATCGGGTCTGCTCCCTCTTGATCATGAGTTTCCTGATCTTGCGTTGCACCTTGTCCTTGTCCCGGTCGATCGCGTCCTTGCGCAGGTCGAGGAGTTCGGCGGCGACACGCAGCGACGGCTCCGCGAGCCCCATGCCCACCTGCACGAAGAACCACGAGAGCCAGGCCAGCTTGGCGAGCCGCTGCTCCTGCGACGTGAGGCGCGGGTCGACCCGGATCCCGTCGATCTGGTCCGGGACGTAGCTCTTGCCGGGCACCTTGACCACACCGGCCAGGCTCGCGGCTTCGCCTTCGCGCCCGATGGTGACCTCGATGGTCCGGGTCTGCTTCCAGAAGTCGCGGCTGGCGCGGGCCGTCTTCCAGCCCTCCAGCCACCAGCGGCCGCCGTCCCGGTCCGCCAGGACCATGCGGTAGCGCAGGAGCGGGTGGTCGCTGCCGTGCTGGAGCGGGACGCCTTCGTCGGGGCGGACCCAGATCTCGCCCGCCTCCACCGTCAGCGGCTCCGGGTGCAGCCGTTCGCAGGTCACCTCGCCGCGTACGTCGATCTTCCGGTGCCGTACGACCTGGTACATGCTCGCGATGGAGAGGGTGAGGGCCATCCGGCACTTGGTGTCGCGGTCCTCGCCGACCGGGCCCACATGCCCCTTCGTCCGCTCGCGGAACGACAGGTAGGGCGGGTCCTCGCGGCTGGGCAGCCGTGCGACGCCGTCCTTCGCCATCCGCTCGAAGGCCTTCAACTGGGCCTGGGAACCGTACCGTTCGGCCATCGGCAGCCGGTGCCTCGCGACGAACATCTCGGTGCGCTCCGAGCCCGCCTCGGGGCCGAACATCAGCGCCTCGAACAGCTTCATCGCGGTGGGGCTGCGCAGGATACGTATCAGGAAGTCGAGCTCGGGGACCGGCTCGGCCGCGTGCCGCTGGAGCAGGTCGTCGCGCCAGTCCCGCCAGTTGGCGATGCGGACGTTCATACCGGCCAGCTTCATGTCCTTGACCAGTTCCGGCAGCGTCTCCGCGCGGCCGGTCAAGTTGTAGTTCTGGCCCCACGCCTTGGGATCGAACACCACCGCGGCCGCCACCTTGCTGATCCAGTCCACCGGTGCCAGGTTCATGAACTTGAAGGCGGGCACGGTCCGGTACCGGGAGATCGCGCCGATCAGCCCCGTGCTGAGGTCGCGCGGGTTGTAGACGCCGGTACGGGTGTGGCCGCCGATGGCGCCGGGGCGCAGGAAGGTCACCGTCAGGCCGTGCTCGCGGGCCCGTCGCAGCACCGCCTCGGCGGCCCACTTCGACTTGTCGTATCCCGCGAAGAGCCGGTCGATGTGGGCGACCGGGTCGTCCTCGCCCATCTTCTCGATGCCGACCTCGTTGAAGACGGCGACCGACGACACGTGGTGCACGGGCTTGGGCCGCCCCGTCATCGCCAGCTCGGCGAGGACGAGCGGGCCGAGCACGTTGGTCTGGCGCAGCGAAGGGTAGCCGCGCAGGAAGTCGACGGCGGCGGCGACGTTGACGATCGAGTCGATGTCCTGGGCGAGGCCCGCCCAGGTCTCCTCCGACAGGCCGAGGCGCGGCTGCCTGAGGTCGGCGGCGAGCACCGTGACCCGGCGCCGTACCTCGGCGGACCAGGGCTGGTCGAAACTGGCCAGGGCGTCGGCGAGGCGCCGCTCGGCCGCCGCGTCGTCTGCCGCGCGCACCACGCAGACCACCTCGGCGTCCCCCTGCCGGAGCAGGTCGAGCAGGAGGTGGCTGCCGAGGTAGCCGGTGGCGCCGGTGAGCAGGATGCGGCGCGGCGCGCGCGGCTCGGCCTGGCGGCTGAACGGCAGCCGGTCGGCGAGTGCGAGGTCGGCCAGGATCATCTCCAGGTCCTCGTGCGTGCCGTCGTCGTCCGATGCGCGGACGACCACCGGGGCGATGGAGGGTGAGGTGTTCGCGGGGGCGGCCTCCGGGGCCTTCGGGGGCCGCGCGGCCGGAGCCGACTCGGCCACCGTGGCCGGCAGCCCCGCCGCCGCGGCCCAGCGCTGCGCGAGGCGGCGGGGCCGCGCGTCCGCGAAGACGTCGTCCAGGCTCACCCGTACGTCCAGTTCCCGGGCCATGACCGCGACCAGCTCGACCGCGTCGACCGACGACAGACCGGCGTCGAACAGGTCGGTCTCGGCGTCGGGCGTGCCGCCTTGCAGGAAGCGGGCGGCCCGCGCGGCGATGTCCGCGGCGACCTCCGCGACACCGCGCGCGGCGGCCTCCGGCTCTGCGACAGGAGTCTGCGGGGCCGCCGGGGCCTTCTGCCGGTCCGCGGGAACCGCCGTGTTCCGGAAGCGTGCGAGCAGGTCGGACGCCTGGGCACGGCCGGGACCGCGCCGCTCGATCACCTCCTCCTCGGGACGACGGTTGACACTGCGGTTGCGGCTGGTTCCGCTACCCGCCTCAGGCATTGCTGACCTCCGCTGCGTTTTCGGATCCGAGGTCCCAGGAACGGAACGCACGGAGTTGTGCCACCGGCACCGCGACCTCGAGGCGCGGTGCCTCGACGTCGCCGCCGCCCAGGCGGGAGACCAGGCGTCGTGCGGGAATGTTGCGGGGCGTGTTGTCTGCGACGAGGCGCACCGCGGCGCACCCGTGGTCCTCGGCCCGGTCGGCCAGCCACTGCAGCAGCCGGTCCTCCACGCCGCGGCCGAGCACGCGGCAGCTCATCATCCAGGCGACGACTTCGAGCGCCTCGTCGTCCGCGGTGACGGCCAGGACGCCGATCTGCCCGTAGGCGCCGAACCGGTCGCGGGCGGTCGCCGTCCACACCTCGCCGTCCTTCTGCAGCCGCGCCAGTTCGGCGGCGTCCAGGGGGCGGGGCCGCAGGTTGAACTGGTTGGTGCGCCTGCTCAGTTGGACGGTGCGCTCGGCCGTCGCCTCGGACACGGGCTCGATGTCGAGTTCGAGCTGCAGGTTCTCCAGGAAGTCCGCGAAACCCAGCTGGGCGCGGGCCTCGTCGCGGACCTGCTCCTGCTGGTAGAAGTCGGCCCTCGCGGAGTCCTCGGCCGTCGCGGCCCGCGGCACCATCGGCCACAACCGGCCCACGAAGTCGCCGAGTTCGGCGGCGGCCGGGCAGGTCACGCAGAGCACCTCGGGCAACTGGGCGCGCACCCCGGCGATCTCCACCGGGTTGTCGTCCAGGAAGAGGAAGCTGTCGAGGCCGAGCCGCAGCTCGTCGGCGATGCGCGCGATCCGCCGCCACTTGGGCTCCCACTCCGCGGAGATCGCGGCGAAGTGCTCGCGGTGCAGCGGGCTGTCCGGGCGGTCGAGGATGCGGTGCACCGTCTCCTCGTCGTTGTTGGAGACCAGGGCGAGCAGCACGCCGGCCTCCCGCCACTGCAGCAGCCGCCGGGCGAGCAGGGCGCGGGGCCCGGTCCAGTCGACGTTCTCGGGGCCGACCTCACCGGCGATGCCGCTCCACAGCGTCTCGTCGCCGTCGACGACGATCACCTTGGGCGCCGGGCGGCCCAGCTTCCAGACCAGGTCGGCGAGGCGCAGTGCCACCACCGCCTGGAACTCGTCCTGGAACGGCAGGTGGGCCACCGCGTCGGTGTGCGCGTCGAACACGTCCTCCACCGGATACGCGTCGTCGTTCCACCCGTCGGAGGGGAGTACGGCGATGCCCGGCCGGTCGGCGATGCGCTCGGTGACCTGCCGTTCCCACGCGCGCAGCCGGGCGTCGCCGGAGTGTTCCGGCAGGAACGCCACGACGAGCGGGGTGCGGGTGCGGTCGGCGAGGGCGCGCAGGGCGTCCGGGTACTCGACGGCGAGCTGCGCGAGCAGGTCGCCCTCCACGTCGGCGTCGGCGAACCGCGTCAGGTCGCCGGGGCGCAGCAGGACGAGGTTGGCCGCGGTCGACGACTGGGCGAGGACGCTGCCCGGGTCGTGCAGGGCGGCGAGCACCTGGTGGTACGGGGCTTCGACCACGTCGAAGGGGCCGCCGTCGGCGCCGGTGTCCTCAAGGGCGACCGACAGCATGGCCGGGAGGTTGCCGAGGGCGAAGGTGGCGGCGACGGCGATCTGGGCCGTGGGTTGGGGTTGGGGTTGGGGTTGGGGTTGGGAGTCTGTGGCGGTGGCCGTTGCGGGCTCGGGGGCCACGGTGACGGGTCCTTCCGGTAGTGCGGCGAGGGTGTCGGGGCCGTCGGCGATCTCCGCGGCGAGCGCGAGGCAGCCGCGCGCGAGATCCGCGCAGCTCTCCTCGTCCAGGACGTCGGCGTTGTACTCCAGGCCGAACTTCCCGAGGCCCGGCATCACCGTGACCATCAGGTCGAGGTCGGAGTAGCCGGTGCCCGCGGGGACGATCTCCAGGCCCTCCGCCGCACCGGCCTGCGGCGGCATGTAGTTGAAGTAGACCTCGACGAGGGGCGCGTCCTTGCGGTACAGGCCCTCCTCGACGAGGGCGGACATCGCGTCGAAGAACGTGACGCCGCGCTCCAGGACCCGGCTGAGCCGCCTGTCGGTGCGCCGCAGTACGTCCGCCGTGCCCTCGCCCGGCTCGACCTGGGCGGCGTACGGGATGGGCAGTCCGAAGTAGCCGACCGCGTCGAGGGCGGACACGTGCATGCGGGTGTCGACGGGGACCGCGAGGACGAACCTGTTCCGCTCGCGCAGCCGGGCGAGGTGCACGGTCAGGACGCCGAGCCAGAAGGCGGCGGGCGTGATGCCGAGGCGGTTCGCACGGGCCGCCACCTTCTCGTGCAGCTCGGGCGACAGCTCCGCCAGGTGCATGGCGGACCGGAACGACCGCTCGGCGGGCCGCGGTGCGGCCAGTTCAAGGTCGAGGCGCCGGGCCCCCACGAAGTCCGCGCGCCAGTCGGAGGAGGTGGACGGGCTCTGCGCATCCGCCCGGCTCTGCTCGTCCGCCGGGCGCGTGGCCTGGGCCCGCAGGAGCAGGTCGATGTCGCGGTTGGTGACGACGGCATCGGCGGCGGGCGGCTCGGTGGCGCCGAGTCCGGCGCCGAGCCCGTGCGCCACCAGCATCAGCGAGGCCAGGTCGGACACGGCGTGGTGCGCGCCGAACACGAGGACCTGCTCGCCGGACGGGTACGCGAGCAGCTCGAACCGCCACAGCGGGGCGACGGCCAGGTCGAACGGCGGCTCCATCAGCGCGCGCAGCCGCTCGTCCACGTCGGTGCCCCCGGCCACCTCGGACCAGCGCACCAGGTCGCCGTCGAGGGTCCGCCGCACCTCCAGCTGCTGCCCGCCGTCCGCGTCCGCGACGATCGCGGTGCGCAGCGCGGCGTGCCGGGCGGCGAGCGAGCCGATCACCTCGGTCAGCCGGTCCGCGGTCGTCGGCGCCGCGAGCCGTACGGCGAGGCCGATGTGGTGCGTGACGGCGGGCGTTCCGTGCTGCTCGGCGCGGAGCAGGCGTACGACGTCGCGGGTGGCGGGGTGCCGTACGACGTCCGCGACCTCCTCGGTGCCGTCGTCCGCGGCAGGACCCGCGCCCTCCTCGACGGTCCGGCCCGCGCCCGCGCCCTCGATGAGCTGGTCCGCGATGGACTCGACGCTGGCGCCGTTGAACAGGGACGCGATGGGCAGGGACTGGCCGAAGTCCGACTCGATCAGGCTGCGGATCTGCATGGCCATCACGGAGTCGAGGCCCTGGCCGACGAGCGGCGCGACGGTGTCGATCTCCGCGGTGTCGAAGCCCATGGTCCCGGCGAACCGGTACCGGAGCCGGTCCATGACCGCGTCCCGCGAGTCGAGCGCCATGCGCCCGCCCGGGCCGCCGTCATGCTGTCCCGCGCGGGCCACGGAGACGCGGGCGCGCGGCGGGAAAAGACCGGCCAGGAGCGGGGGCAGCAGCCCCGGCTCGGTGGCGCGCAGGACGGGTTCGTCCAGGGCGGCCGCGAGAAGCAGCGCGTCGTCGGTCGCGGGCCCGGTTCGGGTTCCGGTTCCGGTGACGGCGAGCGCGGCGTCCAGGAGCCCGAGCCCCTGATCGGTGCCGAGGGCGGCGATCCCGCCGCGGTTGATCCGCGCCAGGTCGTCCTCGCCGAGGTGCCCGGTCATGCCGGTGGCCTCCGCCCACAGGCCCCAGGCCAGCGAGAGGCCGGGCAGGCCCGCGCGGCGGCGCTGCTGCATCAGCGCGTCGAGGAAGGCGTTGGCCGCGGCGTAACTGCCCTGCCCCGCCCCGCCGAGCACGCCCGCGAGCGAGGAGAAGACCACGAAGGCGGACAGCTCGGTCCCCGCGGTCAGTTCGTGCAGATGCCAGGCCGCGTCGGTCTTCGGCCGCAGGACGGCGTCCAGGTCGTCGGCGGCGATGGACTCGACGACGGCGTCGCGGAGCACCCCGGCGGCGTGCACGACGGCCGTCAGCGGATACGCGTCCGGCACGTCGTCGCGCAGCACCCGCCGGAGCTGTTCCCGGTCGGCCACGTCGCAGGCGCGCACGGTGACCCGCGCCCCGGCGGCGGTGAGTTCGTCGCGCAGCGCCTTCGCGCCGTCGGTCGTGAGGCCGCGCCGGGACAGCAGGAGCAGGTGCCGGGCGCCGAGTCCGGCGGCGTGCCGGGCCACGTGGGCGCCGAGTCCGCTCGTCCCGCCGGTGATCAGTACGGTGCCGGTGCCGAAGGCGGCGGACACGTCGTCGGACGCCGGTCGTCCGGCCTCCTTGCGGCGCAGCGCGGGGGCGTACAACTTGCCGCTTCGGATGGCCAGTTCGGGCTGCCCCGTGCGCAGCGCCTCCTGCATCAGGTCTTCTTCTTCGAGGCCGGGTGCGTCACCGTCGACGTCCACGAGGACGACGCGGCCGGGGTTCTCCGCGCGGGCGGCCCTGGCCAGTCCCCATACGGGTGCGTGGGCGAGGTTGACGTCGGTGCCGGGCTCCTCGGTGCCGGTGAGCACGGCGCGGCGGGTCAGCACGACAAGGCGCGCCGAGGCGGGCCTGTCCTGAGCCAGCCACTCCCGCACACCGCGCAGGGTCTCGGTCAGTACGGTCCGCGCCCGCGCGGCCTCGTCACCGGAACGGCCGGTGGGGTCGGGAGCCTTCAGGACCGTCCCAACCGTCCCAACCGTCTGAACCGTCTGGTCCAACGCGTCGGCGTCCCGGCCCGCCACGTACGGCGACCACTCGACGGACAGCAGCGCGTCCGTGCTGCTGCCCGGGGTGACGAGGTCGCCCGCCGTCACCGGACGTACGAGGAGCGAGTCGATCCGGGCGATCGGCGCACCGGACGGATCGGCCGCCTCGACCGTGAAGGTGTCTCCCCCGGTGGGGGTGATCCGCACGCGCGCCTCGGTCGCGCCACGGCCGTGCAGGGTGACCGTCCCGAAGGAGAAGGGCAGCGGCGTGCGGCCGTCGAGGCCGTCCACCGCGGCGGCCTGCAGCGCGGCGTCCAGGAGAGCGGGGTGCACGCCGAAGCGCTGCGCCTCCTCCGCCTGCCGCCCCGGCAGGGCGACCTTGGCGAGGATCTCGTCGCCGAGCCGCCACACGTCGGACAGGCCCTGGAACGCCGGTCCGTACTCCAGACCCGCGTCGGCCATCGTGTCGTAGTGCGCGGCGGCGTCCAGGCGCTCCGCACCGGCGGGCGGCCACGCGGCGGCGGCCAACGGCCCTTCGACCGCTGCGGGGGCGGCGTCGGAGGCGAGTACGGCGCTCGCGTGCCGGGTCCACTCCGCCGTGCCGTCGTGCGTACGCGGCCGGGAGTAGATGTCGAGCGGACGGCCCGCCCCGGCCACGGCTCCGACCTGCACCTGAAGGTCGATCTCGCCCTGCTCGGGCAGGACCAGCGGCGCATGCAGGGTCAGCTCCCGCAGCACGTCGCAGCCGACCTCGTCGGCCGCGCGGAGCGCCATCTCCACGAAGGCGGTACCGGGGAGCAGGACCGTGCCGAAGACGGCGTGGTCCGCCAGCCACGGGTGGGTGGCGCGGGACATCCGCCCGGTCAGCACGACGTCGTCGCCGCCCGCGAGACGCACGGCCGCGCCGAGCAGCGGATGCCGCACCGCGTCCAGGCCCGCGGATCCGACGTCGGCGGACATGGCGGCGGGCGGCTGCCAGTACCTGCGGCGCTGGAAGGCGTACGTCGGCAGCTCCACGAGCCGCCCGCCCGCCGTCCACGGCGACCAGTCGACGTCGACACCGGCGACGAACACCTCGGCGAGGCCGCGCAGGAGCTGGGCCTCTTCGCCCTCGTCGCGGCGGAGCGTGCCGACGGCGCTCACACCTGTCGTACGGAGGTGATCGGCGTACTGCGTCACGGCGCCGAGCAGGACGGGGTGCGGGCTGGACTCGACGAAGACGCGGTGCCCGGCCTCCAGGAGCTGGTGCAGGGCGGCGTCGAAGCGGACGGTCTGGCGCAGGTTGGTGAACCAGTACTCCGCGTCCATGGCGGTGGTGTCGATCAGGTCGCCGGACACCGTTGAATACAGCGGCACGTGACTCGTGCGCGGCTTGATCTCGGCCAGTACGTCGAGCAGCTCGGCCTTGAGGTCCTCGACCTGCGGCGAGTGCGAGGCGTAATCCACCGCGACGCGCCGCGCCTGAATGCCATCGGCCTCGCACCCGGCCAGGAACGCGTCGAGCTCGTCGGGCGCACCGGAGACGACGACCTGCTCGGGCCCGTTGACGACGGCGACCTGCAGCCCATCCGTCAGCCGCCCGGTCACCCGCGCCTCGGGCGCGAGGACGGACACCATTCCGCCGCGCCCGGACAGCTTCAGGATCGCGCGGCTGCGCAGCGCCACCACCCGTGCGGCGTCATCCAGGGACAGCGCACCGGCCACGCACGCGGCCGCGATCTCACCCTGAGAGTGACCGACCACGGCCGCAGGCTTCACGCCCAGCGACCGCCACAGCTCCGCCAGGGACACCATCACCGCGAACAGGACCGGCTGCACCACATCGACGCGGCGCAGCGTCTCCTCGTCACCGTCGCGCACCACATCCAGGAGCGACCAGCCATCGACGTACGCATCGAGAGCCGCCGCACACTCGCCCATCCGGGACGCGAACACCGGTGAGAAGGACAGAAGTTCACGCGCCATCCCGACCCACTGCGAGCCCTGGCCCGGGAACACGAACACGGCACCCGCGGAGGGCGCCGCGCGCCCCGAAACGACACCCGTCGCCGCCCGCCCGGCCGCCAACTCGCCCAGGACAGACGCCAGTTCGGAGACATTGGCGCCGAGAACGACCGCCCGGTGCTCCAGCACCGCACGCCCGGAAGCCAGCGTGAACCCGACGTCGCGGGGGTCAAGGTCGACGCCCTCCCCGACCCGCGCCAGCAACCGCCCCGCCTGCTCCGCGAGTGCCGCCTCACTGCGCGCCGAAAGCACCCAGGGAACGACCCCGTCGCGCCCGTCACGTACCGGCTCGGTCGCCTCGGCCGGGACCTGCGCCTCGGTCGGTGCCGCTTCCAGGATCACGTGCGCGTTCGTCCCGCTGTAGCCGAAGGACGAGACTCCGGCCCGACGGGGGCGGTCGAGCTCGGGCCACGGACGGTTCTCCGTCAGGAGTCTGACGTTGCCCTCGGTCCAGTCGACGTGGTGCGAGGGCTCGTCCACGTGCAGGGTGCGCGGCATGATGCCGTGCCGCATCGCCTGCACCATCTTGATGATGCCCGCGACACCGGCCGCCGCCTGGGTGTGGCCGATGTTCGACTTCAACGAGCCGAGCCACAGAGGCTGTTCCTCGCCGCGCCCCTGCCCGTACGTGGCGAGGAGCGCCTGCGCCTCGATCGGGTCGCCGAGGGTCGTGCCCGTGCCGTGCCCCTCGACGATGTCGACGTCGGCCGACGTCAGCCGGGCGCCGGTCAGGGCGTCCTGGATCACCCGCTGCTGGGCGGGGCCGTTGGGTGCCGTCTGGCCGTTGGACGCGCCGTCCTGGTTGACCGCCGTGCCGCGGACGACCGCGAGGATCCGGTGGCCGTTCTTCTCGGCGTCGGAGAGGCGTTCCAGGGCCAGCATGGCCACGCCCTCGCCCCAGCCGGTGCCGTCCGCGGCCGTGGCGTACGACTTGCAGCGGCCGTCGGCGGCGAGGCCCCGCTGACGGGAGAACTCGATGAAGACGCCAGGGGTGGACAGCACGGTCACGCCACCGGCCAGCGCCAGGGTGCACTCGCCCTCGCGCAGCGACTGCACCGCCTGGTGCAGCGCGACCAGGGACGACGAGCAGGCCGTGTCGACCGTGACGGCGGGGCCCTGCAGTCCGAGCGCGTACGAGACGCGTCCGGAGACGAGGCTGCCGACGCTGCCGCCCGTGGGGTCGTAGTCGTGGTGGAAGGAGCCGGTGAAGACGCCGGTGCGGGACTCCTTGAGGGTCTGCGGGTTGATGCCCGCGCTCTCCAGGGCCTGCCAGGACGCCTCCAGCATCAGTCGCTGCTGCGGGTCCATCACGTGCGCCTCGCGCGGGGCGATCCCGAAGAACGCCGGGTCGAAGTCCGCGGCATCGTGCAGGAAACCGCCGGAGCGGGTGTAGGTCTTGCCGGGGTTTCCCGGTTCGGGGTCGTAGAGCGCGTCGACGTCCCAGCCGCGGTCGGCCGGGAACGCGCCGATCGCGTCCTCTCCCCCGACGACGACGTCCCACAGGTGGTCCGGCGACGACACCCCGCCGGGCAGGCGGCAGCTCATGCCGACGATCGCCACGGGTTCGTTGCGGCGGCCTTCGAGCGACTGCAACCGCCCGCGCGTGGCGTGCAGTTCCTCCGAAACCGCCTTGAGGTACTTGAGCAGCTCGTCTTCGGTGGGCATGAACTCACTCTCAGCTCTGGTCGGTGGCGAAGGCGTCGGTGGAGATGTCGTGGCCGGAGATGTCGTGGCCGGAGATGTCGTCGCCGGAGATGGAGATGCCGAGGCTGTTGGTGACGAAGTCGAGGACTTCCGCCGCGGTCGCGGATTCGAGTCCGGCCGGCGCCGGTTCATCGGCCCGCGGGGGTACGGAAGGTACGGACTCGCCGTCCGCCCACGGATCCGTCAGACCACGGAAGGCCTCCGCGAGGGCGGCGCGCTGGGCGCCGGTGAGGTCCAGCGCGGCCAGGTTGTCCCCGACCCTGGCGAGGTCGGCCATGACCTGCTCGTAGCTCGGCTCTCCGGAGTCCCGCGCCCCCGCGGGTGCCGGGTCCGGGACAAGGCGGCCGAGGAGGTGGTCCACCAGGGCCCGCGGGCTCGGGTGGTCGAACACCGCGGTGGCGCTCAGCTTCACCCCGATCCGGCTGTTGATCTTGTTACGGAGTTCGACGGCGGTCAGCGAGTCGAAGCCCAGGTCGCGGAACGCCCCGTCGGCGGAGATGCCGCGCGGGTCGCCGTGGCCGAGCACCAGGGCGACGTCCTTGAGGACCAGGTCGAGCAGGAGGGCGCCGCGCTGCTCGGCCGGAAGGCCCCGCAGCTTGCTCCCCACGGACTCCGTGGACCCGGCGGACCCGGCCGGGGCGGGGGAAACGCCCGCCGCGGCCCGCCGGTTCGCCACCGGCACCAGTTCCCGCAGGAGCGGCGGCACGGTCTCGGCGGCCCGCAGCGCGGCCGTGTCGACGCGGACCGGGACGACGGTGGGCAGGGCGGCAGACAGCGCCCGGTCGAAGGCGGCGAGGCCCTCTTCCGTGGAGGTGGGCAGCAGCCCCGTACGGGCGATCCGGCCGAGGTCGGCGGCGCCGAGGCCCGCCGTCATCGTGCTGGTCTGCGTCCACATGCCCCAGGCGAGGGAGACGGCGGGCCGTCCTGCCGCGTGCCGCTGTGCGGCGAAGGCGTCCAGGTAGGCGTTGGCCGCCGCGTAGTTCGCCTGCCCCGCCGAGCCGAGGACTCCGGCGACCGAGGAGAACACCACGAAGGCCGCCAGGTCGGCGTCGGCGGTCAGCTCGTGCAGCGCACGCACCGCGTCCGCCTTCGGCCGCAGCACGGTCGCGAGCCGCTCCGGCGTCAGGGCCTCGAGAACCCCGTCGTCGAGGACGCCCGCCGTGTGCACCACCGCGGTCAGGGGGTGCTCCACGGGAATGCGGGCGACGGCCCGCGCGAGCTGCTCACGGTCGGCCACGTCGCAGGCCACGGAGTCCACCCGTACGCCGTCGTCCAACAGGTCCTGGGGCGCCTCGCCGCCGCTGCGGCTGAGCAACAGCAGGCTGCGCACGCCGTGTTCGGCGACGAGCCGCCGCAAGACGAGCTGTCCCAGGGTGCCGCTCGCGCCGGTGACGAGGACCGTGCCGGACGGGTCGAGGGGGCGGGGCATGGTGAGGACGGTCGTGCCGGTGGGCCGGGCCTCGGTCGCCGACCGTACGTCGCGGGCCGAGACCGGCAGCGGGTGCAGCGATCCGGCGTCGAACAGGCCGGTGAGATCGACGAGTTCGGCCCGTACGGCGTGCGGCTCGGGCGCGACCTCGGCCACGAACCGGCCCGCTCCCCCGAGCAGGACGGCGGCCGACGCCTCGGCGCCCGCGCTTCCCTGCGGGTCGAGGACCACGTCGAGGCCCGTCGGGACCTTCTTCGCGATGTCGCCGGGCTCCGGCGCGGCGAGGTGCGCCTCGTCGAGGCCCAGGGCACGCAAGGCCTCCCTGGCGCCGAGCGGGGCGGTGGCGAACACCTCCGCACCGAGGTGCCGGGCGAGCTGGGCCGCCGCGAGGCCGACGTCGCCGGTGCCCGCGTGGATCAGCACCCGCTCCCCCGCCCGCAGCGCCGCCACGTCCACCAGGGCGTGCCGGGCGGTACGGAAGGCCGTGACCGCCGTCGCCGCCTCGGCGAAGGACAGCGCCCGCGGCATCCGGGCGAGCGAGCCGTCGCCGGTGACCGCCGTGCTGCCCAGGGCGCCGCCGTCGGGGAAGGTGCCCCAGACCCGGTCGCCCACGGCCACGCCGGTCACCGCCGCGCCGACCTCCGTCACGACGCCCGCGCCTTCGGTGCCGGGTGCCCCGGTACCGCCGGTCAGGTCGTCGCGGCCGATCCCGGCGGCCCGCATGGAGACGCGGACCTCCCGCGGACCGACCGGTGCGGCGGGCGCCGGAACGAGGGCGAGGGCGTCCCCGTCCGCGGCGAGGCGCCAGTCGGGCGCGTCGGGTACGGGCAGGAGGGGCGGCGCGGTGCGTACGAGGCGCGGCGCGTACAACTGCCCGTCTCGGATGGCTACTTGCGACTCACCACACGCGGCGGCCGCAGCGATTACGTCGGGTACGTCTGTATCCGCGTCGGTGTCCAGGTCGGTGTTCAGGTCGGTGTCCACGTCGACGATCAGCAGCCGCCCGGGGTGCTCGGCCTGGGCCGACCGCAGCAGCCCCCACACGGCCGCGGTGGCCGGGTCGGGCTGCTCCATGACGCCTCCCCGCGTGACCACGGCGAGCCGCTCGGCGCTGTCGGCCGACTCCGCGAGGAAGCGCTGTACGTGCTGGAGCACCTCGGTCAGGTGAGCCTGTACGTCATCGGAACCCTGTACGTCACCGGGCCCGACATGGACGACGGCGACACCCGAGGCCTCGGGGACTTGCCCCTGGGCCGCCGGAACGGGACGCCAGCGCAGGTGGAGCCCGCCGTCCGGGTCCGGCGCCGCGGCGGCGACCCCGGCCGCGGACATCGGCCGCAGGACCAGCGCGTCGACGGTGACGACGGGCTGCCCGGCGGTGTCGACGGCCGCCAGGGACACGGCACCGTCCCCCGCGGCGGCCAGCCTGACCCGTAGCGCGGCAGCGCCGGACGCCTCCATCGTCACGCCCGTCCAGGAGAACGGCAGCAGCGGCTGCGCGCCGTCGGTGCCGGAGAGGGACGGCACGCCTAGGGTGACGGCGTGCAGGGCGGCGTCGAGCAATGCGGGGTGGATGCCGAACGTGCCGGGCTGCGTGGGCAGTTCGACCTCCGCGTACAGCGCGTCCGCCGTGCGCCAGGCGGTACGGAGGCCCTGGAACACGGGCCCGTACCCGTAACCGCGCTCGGCGAGGCCGGTGTAGAAGCCGTCGACCGGTACCGGCTCGGCGTCGGCGGGCGGCCAGGCCCACGCCCCGGCCGCGTGCGGGGCCGCCGTGGACAGCGTGCCCGTGGCGTGCGGGACCAGTGGCTCGGCGCCACCGATCGAGGAGAGCGAGGAGTGGACGGTGACGGACCTGCGGCCCGTCTCGTCCGGCGCACCGACGGCGACCTGGAGATTCACGGCGGAGTCGGCCGACAGGACAAGGGGTGTCTGGAGCGTCAGTTCCTCGACGAGCGGGCAGCCCACCTCGTCGCCCGCGTGCAGGGCGAGGTCGAGGAAGGCGGTGCCGGGCAGCAGTACCGTGCCGCCCACCGCGTGGTCGGCGAGCCAGGGGTGCGCGCCGGGCAGGACCCGGCCGGTGAGCACCGCCCCGCCGTCGGCAAGGCGCACGGCCGCGCCGAGCAGCGGGTGGCGGGTGGTGGTGAGGCCCGCGGCACGGATGCCGGCCGTCGACTCGAACGCGTCCTGCCAGTAGCGGCGGCCCGCGAACGGGTAACCGGGCAGTTCGGTGCGGGCCGCGCCGGGCAGCAGGTTCTCCCACCGCACCGGAGTGCCGGTCACGAACGTCTCGGCGAGCGCCCGGGTGAGGGCGAAGGCGTCCGCGCGCCCCGACTTGAGCGTCGCCACGGAGACGTACGCGCCCTCGTCGAGGACCTCGTCGAGGGTGGCCTCCACCATCGGGGTCACCACGGCCTCGGGTCCGACCTCCAGGTAGGCGGTGACCCCCTGGTCGGCCAGGCTCCGCACACCGTTGGCGAAGCGGACGGCCCCGCGTACGTGCTCCACCCAGTACCGCGGGGTGCACAGGCGCTCGGGGTCGACGGGGCCGCCGGTGACGTTGGAGACCATGGGGATCCGCGGCTCCCGGAACGTCAGCCCGGCGAGTACGTCGGCGAACTCGTCGAGCATCGCGTCCATGCGGTGCGAGTGGAACGCGTGCGACACGGAGAGGCGGTGCACCCGGTGCCCGGCCGCCTTGAAGTGCTCGGCGACGGCGACCACGGCGGCCTCGTCGCCCGAGACGACCACGGACCGCGGCCCGTTGACCGCGGCGATCCCGACGGCGTCCGCGAGGGACGCCTCCTCGATGTGGTCCACGGCCTCCTGCTCGGTGACGGCGACCGCCACCATCGCGCCGCCCTCCGGCAGCGCCTGCATCAGGCGGCCGCGCGCCGCCACGAGGGCACACGCGTCGGCCTGCGAGAGCACGCCCGCCGCGTACGCGGCGGTGATCTCGCCCAGGGAGTGGCCCATGACGTGGCCGGGCGTGACCCCCCAGGCCTTGAGCAGTTCGAGGAGCGCGACCTCCAGGGCGAACAGGGCGGTCTGGGTGTACATGCTCTGTTGCAGGAGCGGGGCGAGCGGCGAGTCGTCGGAGGCGAACGCGACGTCCCGCAGGGCGTGTTCGGCGTACCCGGCGAGGTGGGTGTCCACAGCCGCGCACACGGCGTCGAACGCCTCGGCGAAGACCGGGTACCGCTCGTACAGCTCACGGCCCATGCCGGGCCGCTGCGAGCCCTGGCCGGAGAAGACGAAGGCGAGCCCGCCCGGTCCGGCGGCGGGGGCGGTTCGGACGGCTCCGGTCACGACGGCTCCGGTCACGACGGCCGGGACCTCCTCGCCGTGCGCGAGGGCCGTCAGCGCGTCGGTGAGCTCCTCGCGTCCGGCGCCGAGGACCACGGCCCGGTGCTCCATCAGCGCACGTCCCACGGCCAGGGTGTAGCCGACGTCGCGCGGGTCGGCGTCGGGGTCGTCGGTAATCCGGGCGAGCAGGCGTTCGGCCTGCCGCCGCACTCCTGCGGGAGTCTTCGCCGACAGGGTCCAAGGGATCATCGGCGCTTCCGGAACCGGGGCAGCCGCCGTGGTGTCGTTCGCATCGTTCGTGTCGTTCGTGTCGCTAGTGTCGCTCGTGTCCTTCGTGTCCTTCGCGGGCGGCGCCTCCAGGATCACGTGCGCGTTCGTCCCGCTGATGCCGAAGGACGACACGGCCGAACGGCGCGGCCGCGCGAGCTCCGGCCACTCCTGGTGCGAGGTCAGCAGGCTGACGGCGCCGGAGTCCCAGTCGACGTGGTGGGAGGGGGTGTCGGCGTGCAGGGTGCGCGGCATGACGCCGTACCGCATCGCGTGGACCATCTTGATGATCCCCGCGACGCCCGCCGCAGCCTGGCTGTGCCCGATGTTGGACTTGATGGAGCCGAGCCACAACGGCCGGTCCTCGTCGCGCCCCTGCCCGTACGTGGCGAGCAGCGCCTGCGCCTCGATGGGATCGCCCAACGACGTGCCCGTACCGTGTGCCTCGACGACGTCGACGTCGGCCGAGGTCAGCCGTGCCGCGGCCAGCGCGTCCCGGATGACCCGCTGCTGCGAGGGCCCGTTCGGTGCGGTCATGCCGTTGCTGCCGCCGTCCTGGTTCACCGCGGAACCCCGTACGACCGCGAGCACCTGGTGGCCGTTGCGCCGCGCGTCGGAGAGCCGCTCGACCACGAGCAGGCCGACGCCCTCCGACCAGCCCGCGCCGTCCGCGTCGTCCGAGAACGCCTTGCACCGGCCGTCCACGGACATGGCCCGCTGGCGCGAGAACTCCACGAAGGTCGTCGGCGTCGACATGACCGTCACACCACCGGCAAGGGCCAGGGTGCACTCGCCGTTGCGCAGCGCCTGCGCCGCGAGGTGCAGCGCGACGAGCGAGGACGAGCAGGCCGTGTCGATCGTCATCGCCGGGCCCTCAAGGCCCAGTTGGTACGAGATGCGGCCGGACGCCACGCTCGACGAACTGCCGAGCATGCGGAAGCCGTCCATGCCCTCGATCGGCTCGTGCAGCGGCGGGCCGTACTCCGCGGGCATGAGCCCGGTGAAGACGCCGGTCCTGCTGCCGCGCAGTGAGGTCGGGTCGACGCCGCCGCGCTCCAGGGCCTCCCACGCGGTCTCCAGGAGCAGCCGCTGCTGCGGGTCCATGGCGACCGCTTCGCGCGGGCTGATGCCGAAGAACTCGGGCTCGAACACGGCGGCGTCGTGCAGGAATCCGCCGCGTCGCGTGTACGTCTTGCCCGCCCGGTCGGGGTCCGGGTCGTAGAGGTCCGCGATGTCCCAGCCGCGGTCGGCGGGGAAGTCGGTGATCGCGTCGACGCCGTCCAGGGTCGCCTGCCACAGCTCTTGCGGCGACCGGATGCCGCCCGGGTAGCGGCAGGCCATGCCGACGATGACGATCGGGTCGTCGTCGGTCGACGTCGTGACCACCGCGCCCGCCCCGGGAGCGGCCGGGGCGGCGTCGGCGCCCTGGATCTGCTCCTTCAGGTAGCCGACCAGCGTGCTCGACGTGGGGTAGTCGAAGACCATCGTCGACGGCAGCCGCAGGCCGGTCACCGCTTGCAGCCGCTGCCGCAGCTCAAGCCCCGTCAGCGAGTCGAAGCCCAGATCACGGAAGGCACGGTCCGCGTCCACGGAGGACGCCGCACCATGACCGAGGACCAAGGACACCTGGGAGCCGACGAGTTCGAGCAGTGCGGCTGTACGGTCCGCGTCGTCCAGAGCCGCCATGTCGGCGCTCCACGACGCGGACTGACCGGCGCCGGGCCCTGCGGCGGCCGCGGCACGGCGTGCGGGCGCGCGGACCAGAGACTTGAAGACCGCGGGCAGGCTGTCCCGCGCCGCCTGATCGCGCAGCGCGGGAAGGTCCAGGCGGGCCGGGAACAGGGTCGCGCGGTCGGCGGCGAGGGCGGCGTCGAAGAGGGCGAGGCCCTGCTCCGCCGACATGGGGGCGAGCCCGCCCCGGGTCAGCCTGGCGAGATCGGCGTCGTCCAGGTGCGCGGTCATCGCGCTGTCACTGGTCCACAGACCCCACGCCAACGACGTGGCGGCAAGGCCTTCGGCCCGACGCGCGTGTGCCAGCGCGTCCAAATAGGCGTTGGCGGCGGCGTAGTTTCCCTGGCCCGCCGTACCCATCACTCCGGCGGCCGACGAGAACAGCACGAAGGCCGCCAGGTCGGCGTCGCGTGTCAACCCGTCGAGGAGCCGGGCGCCGTCGACCTTGGGGCGCATCACCGTGTCGAGACGTTCGGGGGTCAGCGCGGTCAGGATGCCGTCGTCGAGGACACCGGCCGAGTGGATGACGGCGGTCAGCGGGTGCTCGGCGGGAATGCCCGCCAGCGCCTCCGCGAGGGCGTCCCGGTCGGCGACGTCACAGGCCGCGAAGGCGACGGATGCCCCGGCATCCGTCAGCTCGGCGAGCAGCTCTTCCGAGCCTTCACCGCCCCTACGGCTCACCAGGAGGAGGTGGCGTACCCCGTACTCGGTGACGAGGTGCCGGGCCACCAGCTGACCCAGGGCGCCACCGGCACCCGTGATCAGGACGGTGCCGTCGGGCTTCCAGTCCGGCACCGAGGCCGGGTCGCCGGCCACCGCGGCCAGGCGCGGTACGAGCAACCTGCCGTCGCACAGGGCGGCTTGGGGTTCTCCGGAGGCCAGGGCGAGCGCCACGGCCCGGTCCCGGCCCGCATCTGCGCCCGTGTCCGCATCTGCGCCCGTGTCCGCATAGGTGCCCGTGTCCGTGTCGATGATCAGGATGCGGCCGGGGTGTTCGGCCTGCGCGGAACGCAGCAGACCCCAGACGGCGGCGGTAGCGGGATCGGGCTGCGCCGTGACGGCGCCGCGGGTGACCACGACGAGGCGGCCGTCCGACTCCGTACGGCCCCCCGCCTCGGCCAGGAACCGCTGTACCGACTCAAGAACCTCCGCCACAGCCGTACGGACGTCTCCACCCGGCTCGACGTACTCGACCACGACCCCCGACGGCACGCCACCGTGACCGTTGTCCGGCACCGGCACGGCCACCGGCACCGGCACCGGCACCGGCACATCCGTCCACCGCACCTCGAACAACGGGTCGGCGGCCACGGCAGAACCCAACTGCTCCTGCGACATCGACTGCAGCCGCAGCTCGTCGACGGTCACCACCGGCTGCCCGGCGCCGTCGAACACCGCCACGCGTACGGCTCCGTCACCGCGCGGCGACAGACGCACCCGTACGGCGGAAGCTCCCACCGAGTGCAGCCGCACACCGTTCCACGAGAACGGCACCTTCGTGTCACCCGAAGGAAGCGGATGCAGGGCGGCATCGAGGAGCGCCGGGTGAACCCCGAACGTGTCCGGTTCCAGGCCCAGTTGAACCTCGGCGAACACCTCGTCGCCCACTCGCCACAGCGCGCGCAGGCCGCGGAAGGCAGGGCCGTACCCGTAACCGAGACCGGCGAGCAGCTCGTACGCGTCGGCGGCGTCCACCCGCTGACCACCGGCGGGCGGCCAGGCCCCGTCCAGGCGCTCCACGGCCTCACCCCCGGCCCCGGCCCCGACCCCGACGGAAGCAGTCTCGGCCAGTACGCCGACGGCGTGCCGGACCCACTCCACCCCCGTGCCGACACCTGCGTCGCCGTCGCCGTCCTGAGCGTGGGAGTGCACGGAGATCGACCGGCGCCCGGACTCGTCCGGCGCCCCCACCGTCACCTGCAACGCCACCGACGCGTCCTGCGACAGGACGAGCGGCCGCTCCAGCGTCAGTTCTTCGAGCAGCTCGCAGCCGACCTCGTCGCCCGCCCGGAGCGCCATCTCCACGAAGGCGGTACCGGGGAGCAGGACCGTGCCGAAGACGGCGTGGTCCTCCAGCCACGGGTGGGTGGCGCGGGATATCCGCCCGGTCAGCACGACGTCGTCGCCGCCCGCGAGACGCACGGCGGCGCCGAGCAGGGGGTGCCCGGCCGGGTGCAGGCCGAGCCCCGCCGCGTCCACCGCCGAACGACCCGCGGGAAGCCAGTGCCGACGCCGCTGGAAGGCGTACGTCGGCAACTCCACGAACCGCCCGCCCGCCACCCACGACGACCAGTCGACATCGACCCCGGCGACGAACACCTCAGCGAGGCCCTGCAACAACCGCGCCCGCTCGCCCTCACGACGACGCAACGTACCGACCGCCGTCACCCCGGCCGTGCCCATGCCTTCGGCGGCCTGGGTCACCGCGCCCACGAGGACGGGGTGCGGGCTGGACTCGACGAAGACGCGGTGCCCGGCCTCCAGGAGCTGGTGAAGGGCGGCGTCGAAGCGGACGGTCTGCCGCAGATTGGTGAACCAGTACTCCGCATCCATCACGGCCGTGTCGATCAGATCACCCGACACCGTCGAATACAGCGGCACGTGCCCCGTACGCGGCTCAATGGCCGCCAGTACGTCGAGCAGCTCAGCCCTGAGGTCCTCCACCTGCGGCGAGTGCGACGCGTAATCCACCGCGATACGCCGCGCCTGCACCCCGTCCGCCTCACACCCGGCCACCAGCGCGTCCAGCTCATCCGGCGCACCGGACACCACAACCTGCTCAGGCCCATTGACGACCGCGATCTGCAACCCATCCGTCAACCGCCCGACCACCTGCGCCTCAGGCGCAAGCACAGACACCATGCCACCACGCCCGGACAGCTTCAGGATCGCGCGACTACGCAAGGCCACCACCCGCGCCGCATCATCCAGCGACAACGCACCGGCCACACACGCCGCCGCGATCTCCCCCTGCGAATGCCCCACCACCGCCGCAGGCCTCACACCCAACGACCGCCACAGCTCCGCCAGCGACACCATCACCGCGAACAGCACCGGCTGCACCACATCAACCCGACGCAGCACCTCCTCATCACCGTCACGCACTACGTCCAACAGCGACCAGCCATCCACGTACGCATCGAGAGCCGCCGCACACTCACCCATCCGCGCCGCGAACACCGGCGAAAACTCCAGCAACTCCCGCGCCATGCCCACCCACTGCGAGCCCTGACCCGGGAACACGAACACCACACCACCGGAGGAGACGGCACGCCCGGCAACGACGCCCGTCGCCGCCCGCCCAGCCGCCAACTGACCTACAGCAGCTGCCAGTTCAGAGCTGTCGGCACCGAAAACGACCGCCCGATGCTCCAAGACGGCCCGCCCACCGGCCAGCGTGAACCCGACATCCCGGGGGTCGAGATCGACGCCCTCCCCCACCCGCGCCAGCAACCGCCCCGCCTGCTCCGCAAGCGCCGCCTCACTACGCGCCGAAAGCACCCACGGAACCACCGGCGCACCCACCACAGCAGGCGCAACCAGCACCTCAGACGCGTCAGGGGCCACCGGTTCATCGGTCGGCGGCGCCTCCAGGATCACGTGCGCGTTCGTCCCGCCGATACCGAAGGACGACACACCGGACCGACGGGGGCGGTCGATCTCCGGCCACGGCTGGTTGCCCGTCAGGAGCTTGACCTGGCCGGACGTCCAGTCGACGTGGTGGGAGGGGGTGTCGGCGTGCAGGGTGCGCGGCATGACGCCGTACCGCATCGCCTGCACCATCTTGATGATCCCCGCGACGCCCGCCGCCGCCTGCGCGTGACCGATGTTGGACTTCACCGAGCCGAGCCACAACGGCCGGTCCTCGTCGCGCCCCTGACCGTACGTGGCAAGCAGCGCCTGCGCCTCAATCGGGTCACCCAACGACGTACCCGTACCGTGCGCCTCCACCACGTCGACATCCGCCGAGGTCAGCCGTGCCGCGGCCAGCGCATCCCGGATCACCCGCTGCTGCGAAGGACCGTTCGGCGCCGTCAGACCATTGCTGCCACCGTCCTGGTTCACCGCGGAACCCCGTACGACCGCAAGCACCTGATGGCCGTTGCGCCGCGCGTCCGACAGGCGCTCGACCACGAGCAGGCCGACGCCTTCCGACCAGCCCGCGCCGTCCGCGTCGTCCGAGAACGCCTTGCACCGGCCGTCCACCGACATCCCGCGCTGGCGCGAGAACTCCACGAAGGTCGTCGGCGTCGACATGACCGTCACACCACCGGCGAGCGCCAGGGTGCACTCGCCGTTACGCAGGGCCTGCGCCGCGAGGTGCAGCGCGACGAGCGAGGACGAGCAGGCCGTGTCGATCGTCATCGCCGGGCCCTCAAGGCCCAGTTGGTACGAGATGCGGCCCGAGGCGACGCCACCGCTGTTGCCGGTGATCATCAGGCCCTCGACGTCCTCGGGCGCCTGGCCGAGCCAGGACCCGTAATCGTGGTACATCAGTCCGGTGAAGACGCCGGTCCTGCTGCCGCGCAGCGAGGCCGGGTCGACGCCGCTCCGCTCCAGGGCCTCCCACGCGGTCTCCAGGAGCAGCCGCTGCTGCGGGTCCATCGCCGCCGCCTCGCGCGGGCTGATGCCGAAGAACTCCGCGTCGAAGTCGCCGACGCCGACGAGGAATCCGCCGCGGCGGGAGTAGCTCGTGCCGACGTGGCTCGGATCCGGGTCATACAGGTTCGCCAGGTCCCAGCCGCGGTCCTCCGGGAATTCGGTGATCGCGTCGACGCCGTCCAGGGTCGCCTGCCACAGTGCCTGCGGCGAGTCGATCCCGTCGGGCAGTCGGCAGGCCATGCCGACGATGACGATCGGGTCGTCGTCGGTGGCCGCGGCGACCGTCGTGGCCGCCGCGGGGGCGGCCGGGGAGGCGTCGGCGCCCTGGATCTGCTCCGCCAGGTAACCGGCCAACGCGCTCGACGTCGGATAGTCGAAGACCAGCGTCGACGGCAGCCGCAAGCCCGTCGCCGCCTGGAGTCGCTGCCGCAGCTCAAGCCCCGTCAGCGAGTCGAAGCCCAGGTCGCGGAAGGCCCGGTCCGCGTCCACGGAGGACACGGCACCATGGCCGAGGACCAAGGACACCTGGGCGCCGACGAGTTCGAGCAGTGCGGCGGTACGTTCTTCGGCGTCCAGAGCCGCCATCCGGCCGGACCACGAAGAGGCTTCCTCGGCCGTCGGCGCCGCCGCCCGACGAGCGGGCGCGCGGACCAGGGACTTGAAGACCGCCGGCAGGCTGTCCCGCGCCGCCTGGTCGCGCAGCGCGGGCAGGTCGAAGCGGGCCGGGACGATGGTCGCCCGGTCGGCCGCGAGGGCCGCGTCGAACAGTGCGAGGCCCTGGGTCGTCGTCATCGTGCCCAGACCGCTGCGCGAGAGGCGGGCGATGTCGGCGTCGTCCAGGTGCGCGGTCATCGCGCTGTCACTGGTCCACAGACCCCACGCCAACGATGTGGCCGGGAGCCCCTCCGCCCGGCGCGACTGGGCCAGGGCGTCCAGGTAGGCGTTGGCGGCGGCGTAGTTGCCCTGGCCTGCCGTACCCATCACTCCGGCCGCCGACGAGAACAGCACGAAGGCCGCCAGGTCGGCGTCGCGCGTCAGCTCGTCGAGGAGCCGGGCGCCATCGGCCTTGGGCCGCATCACCGTGTCGATCCGCTCACGCGTCAGCGCGGTCACCACGCCGTCGTCGAGCACACCCGCGGCGTGGATGACGGCGGTCAGCGGGTGCTCGGCGGGAATGCCCGCCAGCGCCTCCGCGAGGGCGTCCCGGTCGGCGACATCGCAGGCCGCGAAGGCCACGGAAGCCCCGGCCTCCGTCAGCTCGGCGAGCAGCTCTTCCGAGCCCTCACCGCCCCTACGGCTCACAAGCAGCAGATGCCGCACCCCGTACTCGGCGACCAGGTGCCGGGCCACCAGCTGACCCAGGGCCCCGCTCGCACCGGTGATCAGGACCGTGCCGTCCGGTCGCCAGTCCGCGGCGGCCGAGGTCTCCGGGGCGTGCGTGACCACCGCCTCCGGGACGTGCGTGACCACCACCTCCGGGGTATGCGTGACCAGCCGCGGCGCGACCAACCTGCGGCCCGTATAGGCCACTTGGGGCTCGCCCGACGCCATCGCCGCAGCGACAGCCGACCCGGCGTCCTCCCCGACGGGCACGTCAACAGCCACGACGCGCCCCGGATGCTCGGCCTGCACCGAACGCAGCAGTCCCCACACCGCGGCCGTCGCCGGATCCGGCGTACCCGTAAGGCCGCCCCGCGTGACCACCGCGAGGCGCGCCTCCTCACGGTCCGCCGCCTCGGCCAGGAACCCCTGCACCGACGCGAGCACCTCGGCCACCCGGGCACGGGCGTCGCCGCCCGGCTCGACGTGCTCGACGACGACCCCGGACGGCGCACCGTCGGAGCCGTCGCCCGGCACAGGGACCGGCACCGGCACCGGCACATCCGTCCACCGCACCTCGAACAGCGGATCCCCGCCGGTCACGGCCGAACCGAGCTGCTCCTGCGACATCCGCTGCATCCGCAGCTCGTCCACCGTCACCACGGGCAGCCCGGCGCCGTCGAACGCCGCGAGCCGTACGGCACCGTCGCCGCCCCGCGTCAACCGCACCCGCAGCGCCGACGCGCCCACCGAGTGCAGCCGCACGCCGCTCCACGAGAACGGCACCCACAGTTCGCCGTTGAGCAGCGGATGCAGCGCGGCGTCGAGCAGCGCCGGATGCACCCCGAACTCATCGATGTCGGCGGGGAGTTGCACCTCGGCGAACAGGTCATCACCCGCACGCCACGCCGCGCGCAGGCCACGGAACACGGGCCCGTACCCGTATCCCACCCCCGCCAGCAGCTCGTACGCCTCCGCGACATCCACGCGCTCCGCACCGACGGGCGGCCACACGCCCTCAAGGCGCTCCTCGGCGACCACGGGCCCGGCATCGGCCAGCACACCGACGGCGTGCCGCACCCACTCCACCCCCGCGCCGACCCCGACACCCGCCCCCACACCGGCATCCGCACCGGCGTCCTGAACCCGGGAGTGCACGGAGATCGACCGGCGCCCGGCACCGTCCGGACCCTCCACCGACACCTGCACCGCCACCGAAGCGTCCCGCGACAGGACGAGCGGCCGCTCCAGCGTCAGCTCCTCCAGCACCTCGCAGCCGACCTCGCCACCGGCGTGCAGCGCCAGCTCGACGAAGGCGGTGCCGGGGAGGATGACCGTGCCGTAGACCGCGTGGTCCTCAAGCCAGGGGTACGTGTGTGTCGACAGCTGACCGGTGAGGACCAGGCCCTCCTGAGGCGCGAGGCGCACGGCGGCGCCGAGCAGCGGGTGACCCGACGGGTGCAGGCCGAGCCCCGCCGCGTCCACCGCCGAACGACCCGCGGGAAGCCAGTGCCGACGCCGCTGGAAGGCGTACGTCGGCAGCTCCACGAACCGCCCGCCCGCCACCCACGACGACCAGTCGACATCGACCCCGGCGACGAACACCTCGGCAAGGCCCTGCAACAACCGCGCCCGCTCGTCCTCACGACGGCGCAGTGTGCCGACCGCCGTCACCCCAGCGACACCGCCAACCTCAGCGGCCTGGGTGACCGCGCCCACGAGCACCGGGTGCGGGCTGGACTCGACGAAGACCTGATGCCCCCCGGCCAGCAGCGCCTCAAGCGCGGTGTCGAAGCGGACAGTCTGGCGCAGATTGGTGAACCAGTACTCCGCATCCATCACGGCCGTGTCGATCAGATCACCCGACACCGTCGAATACAGCGGCACGTGACCCGTACGCGGCTCAATGGCCGCCAGTACGTCGAGCAGCTCAGCCCTGAGGTCCTCCACCTGCGGCGAGTGCGACGCGTAATCCACCGCGATACGCCGCGCCTGCACCCCATCGGCCTCACACCCGGCCACCAGCGCGTCCAGCTCATCCGGCGCACCGGACACCACAACCTGCTCAGGACCATTGACGACCGCGATCTGCAACCCATCCGTCAACCGCCCGACCACCTGCGCCTCAGGCGCAAGCACAGACACCATGCCACCACGCCCCGAAAGCCGCAGAATCGCGCGACTACGCAGCGCCACCACCCGCGCCGCATCATCCAGGGACAACGCCCCGGCCACACACGCCGCCGCGATCTCCCCCTGCGAATGCCCCACCACCGCCGCAGGCCTCACACCCAACGACCGCCACAACTCCGCCAGCGACACCATCACCGCGAACAGCACCGGCTGCACCACATCAACCCGACGCAGCACCTCCTCATCACCGTCACGCACCACATCCAACAGCGACCAGCCATCCACATACGACTCAAGAGCCGCCGCACACTCACCCATCCGCGCCGCGAACACCGGCGAAAACTCCAGCAACTCCCGCGCCATCCCGACCCACTGCGAGCCCTGACCCGGGAACACGAACACCACACCACCGGTCGTACCGGTCCGCGCGCGGCCCTCGACCACGCTCGACGTGGGGCGCCCGGACGACAACTCGGCGAGCCCAGCCGTCAGTTCGCCGACGTCGCCGCCGAGGACGACCGCCCGATGTTCCAACACGGCGCGCCCACCGGCCAGCGTGAATCCGACATCCCGGGGGTCAAGATCGACGCTCTCCCCCACCCGCGCCAGCAACCGCCCCGCCTGCTCCGCAAGCGCCGCCTCACTACGCGCCGAAAGCACCCACGGAACCACCGGCGCACCCACCACAGCAGGCGCAACCGGCACCTCAGGCGCGTCAGGGGCCACCGGTTCATCGGTCGGCGGCGCCTCCAGGATCACGTGCGCGTTCGTCCCGCTGATGCCGAACGACGACACCGCCGAACGGCGCGGCCGCTCCCGCTCCGACCACTCCTGCTGCGAGGTCAGGACGCTGACGGCGCCGGACTCCCAGTCGACGTGGCGGGACGGCGTGGTGACGTTCAGCGAGCGCGGCATGATGCCGTTCCGCATCGCCTGCACCATCTTGATGACACCGGCGACACCGGCCGCGGCCTGCGTGTGACCGATGTTGGACTTCACCGAGCCGAGCCACAACGGCTGGTCCGCGTCGCGCCCCTGACCGTACGTGGCGAGCAGCGCCTGCGCCTCGATCGGGTCACCCAACGACGTACCCGTACCGTGCGCCTCCACCACGTCGACATCGGCCGAGGTCAGCCGTGCGGCGGCCAGCGCGTCCCGGATCACCCGCTGCTGCGAAGGACCGTTCGGCGCCGTCAGACCATTGCTGCCGCCGTCCTGGTTCACCGCGGAACCCCGTACGACCGCGAGCACCTGATGGCCGTGCTTCCGGGCCTCGGAGAGCCGCTCGACCACGAGCATGCCGACGCCCTCGGCCCAGCCCGTGCCGTCGGCGTCGTCGGAGAAGGGCTTGCAGCGGCCGTCGGCGGCGAGGCCGCGCTGGCGGGAGAACTCGACGAACATGCCGGGCGTGGACAGCACCGTCACACCACCGGCGAGCGCCAGGGTGCACTCGCCGTTGCGCAGCGCCTGGACCGCGAGGTGCAGGGCCACCAGCGACGACGAGCAGGCCGTGTCGACCGTCATCGCCGGGCCCTCAAGGCCCAGTTGGTAGGAGATGCGGCCCGAGGCGACGCTGGAGGTGTTGCCGGTGAGCCGGAAGCCCTCGGTGCCGTCGACGGGGGCGTCCAGGTGCGGCCCGTACTCCATGTTCGTGGCGCCGACGAACACGCCGGTCCTGCTGCCGCGCAGCGAGGCCGGGTCGACGCCGCCGCGCTCCAGGGCCTCCCACGCGGTCTCCAGGAGCAGCCGCTGCTGCGGGTCCATCGCCGCCGCCTCGCGCGGGCTGATGCCGAAGAACTCCGCGTCGAAGTCACCGGCCCCGGCCAGGAACCCGCCGCGGCGGGCGTAGGTCGTGCCGGGGTGGTTCGGGTCGGGGTCGTAGAGGCTCGCCAGGTCCCAGCCGCGGTCGGTGGGAAATTCGGAGGTGGCGTCCACGCCGTCGACGAGCGCCTGCCACAGCTCCTGCGGCGAGTCGATGCCGCCGGGCAGGTGGCAGGCCATGCCGACGACGGCGATGGGGTCGTCGTCGGTGGCGGACGCCCCGCGGGCGGCGGCTCGGGTGCCGTTGAGGCCCTCGGTGCCGTCCGCAGACTCCAGTACGCCAGAGTCCAGTACGCCAGAGTCCAGTACGCCGAGGATCCGGTCGTGCAGATGCGCGGCGAGGGCGCTCAGCGTCGGGTAGTCGAAGAGGATGCTCGCGGGCATCCGCAGGCCGGTCGCGGAGACGAGACGGTTGCGCAGCCGCACCGAGAGGACGGAGTCCAGGCCCAGGTCGCGGAAGGTCGCGTCGGGGTCGACGGCGGCGGTGCCGGTGGTCTCCGCCATGTGACCGGCGAGCCAGCGGACCAGGAACCCGTCCGGTTCGCTGCGGATGCGGTCGCGCAGGGCGAGGGTCGCGGAGCCGATGTGCTGCTCGGCGTCGGCGTCGGGGGTGGCCGGGCGTTCGTCGAGCCAGTAGCGGCTGCGCTGGAAGGCGTAGGTGGGCAGGTCGACGGTGCGGGCCTCGCCGCTCGCCTCCTCGCCGATGACCTCCTCCCAGTCGACGCTGACACCGGCGGTCCAGGCCTCGGCGAGGCCGGTGAGCAGCGCCTCCGGCTCCGGGCGGTCGCGGTGCTGCAGCGCCACCGCGAGGTCGGTCTCGGCGGTCGGGACGAGCGGGGTCAGCACGCTGCCCGGGCCCAGTTCGATGAACCGGGTCACGCCCTGTTCCCGGCAGGCGGCGATCGCGTCGTGGAAGCGGACGGTGGCGCTGAGGTGCCCGACCCAGTACTCCTCGGTCAGTTCGGCGCCGGTGCGGCCGGTGACGGTGGAGACGATGGGGGTGCCGGGTGCGGAGACGGCGAGGCCGCGGATCCTGCGGGCGAACTCGTCGAGCATGGGGGCCATCAGCGGCGAGTGGGCGGCATTCTGGACCCGCAGCCGGTTTGTTCGGTGACCGCGGGCGCGGAACTCGTCGGCGATCCGGGTGACGGCCTCGTCGGCACCGGAGATCACGACGGCCTGCGGGCCGTTGACGACGCCGACCGAGACGTCGTCGACGCCGTCGACCGCCGCGAGCAGCTCCTCCTCGGTCGCCTCGACCGCGATCATGGCGCCGCCGGGCGGCAGTTGCTCCATCAGTTCGCCGCGCGCGGCGACGAGGGCGGCCGCGTGGGCCAGGGGCAGCGCACCGGACACATGGGCGGCGACGATCTCACCGAACGAGTGGCCGACGAGCAGATCGGGCTCGACGCCCCAGGAGGTGACCAGGCGGTGCAGGGCCACCTGGAAGGCGAACAGGGCGGGCTGCATGTAGCGCATGCCGTCGAGGGCTTCGGCCGCGGCGGCGTCGTCGAGGTCGCCGAGGAGCACGGCGCGCAGGTCGAGGCCGGGGACGAAGTGGTCGAGCACGTCGTCGAGTGCCTCGGCGAACACCGGGTACGCCTCGTACAGTTCACGGCCCATGCCGACGCGGTGGGACCCTACGCCGGAGAACAGGAAGGCCGTACGCCCTTCCGTGGCAACGCCGTTCACTGCGCTGTCGTGCAATCGGGCGAGGCTCGCGGTGAGCTCGTCCCGGTCCTTGCCGATGACCACGGCGCGGTGCTCGAAGGTGGAGCGGCCGATCGCCAACGACCGGGCGACGGCGGTGTGGTCGACCTCCGGCTGCCCCTCGATGTGGCTGAGCAGCCGGGCGGCCTGCGCGTCCAGGGCGCGGCCGGTGCGGGCGGAGAGCACCCACGGCAGGGGGCGGGGGGCCGTGGCCACGGCCACATCGGGGTGGTGTCCGGTGTGGTGGCTGGGGTGGTGACTGGGCTGGTGGCTGGGGTGGTGTCCGGTGTACGGGCCTTCGGCGAGGACGACGTGGCAGTTGGTGCCGCCGACGCCGAACGAGCTGACGCCTGCCACGAGTGGCGCGTCGGGCGCGGGCCAGGCGGTCGGCTCGGTCTGCACCCGGAGGTTCAGTTCGGTCAGCGGGATCGCCGGGTTGGGGGTGGTGAAGTGCAGGCTGGCCGGGAGCCGGCGGTGGCGCAGGGCCAGCGCGGTCTTGACCAGGCCGACGATCCCGGCGGCGGCCTCCAGGTGGCCGATGTTCGTCTTCACCGAGCCCACCCGCAGCGGAGCCCGGTCCCCGGCGCCGCGGCCGACGACGTCGGCGACAGCGGTGGCCTCGACCGGGTCGCCCACCGGCGTGCCGGTGCCGTGGAGTTCGACGTACTGGACGGCTTCGGGGCTGATCCCGGCGTCGGCGTAGGCGCGGCGCAGGACGTCCCGCTGGCCCGCGACGTCGGGGTCGGTGAGCCGCTCGCCGCCGCCGTCGTTGTTGACGGCGCTGCCCCGGATGACGCAGTGCACGGGGTCGCCGTCGGCGATCGCGCGGGCGAGCGGCTTGAGCAGGACCACTCCGCCGCCCTCACCGCGTACGAACCCGTCGGCGCTCTCGTCGAAGGCGGCGCAGCGACCCTTGGCGGACATCGCGCCCAGACCGGCCGTGGCCCGCATGCTCTCCGGCGAGAGGATCAGGCTGACGCCACCGGCGAAGGCCAGGTCGGAGTCGCCGCTGCGCAGGCTCTCGCAGGCCAGGTGGACGGCGACGAGCGACGAGGCCTGCGCCGCGTCGACGGCGAGGCTGGGGCCCCGCAGGCCGAGGGTCCAGGAGACGCGGTTGGCGACGATGGCGCGGTGCCGGCCGGTGAAGTCGTGCAGTTCGCCGCGGCCCGACCCCGTGTCGCGGGCGGCGAGGGTGGCGTAGTCGTCGGAGGAGACACCCACGAAGACTCCGGTGCGGGAGCCGTGCAGCCGGTCGTCGCGGACGCCTGCGTCCTCCATCGCCTCCCAGACCAGTTCGAGGGCGAGCCGCTGCTGCGGGTCCATGGCGGCGGCCTCGTCGGGTGTCACGCCGAAGAAGGCGGCGTCGAAGGTGCCGACCTCGTCGAGGAAGCCACCACGCCAGGACCGGCTGCCCGCGCCGCGCTCCGACGGCCACGGCGAGACCGCGTCGGTCCCCTCCGACAGCAGGCGCCAGAATTCGGCCGGGGTCGACGCCGAGGGAACCCGGCAGGAGAGCCCGATCACTGCGACGGCGGTGTCGTCGGCTCCGTCGATCTCCTGGTCACCTGACATGGATGGCTTCATATGGGGAGTATCTGTTTCGGACCCGGGGTAGGACTTCGGCCAGAGGGTGGGGCTCGACAGCCGGGCTTAGGTGCAGGAACCAGCCATCGGAACCAGGACTTTCGTCCAGGTAGGGCTCCCGAACTCCCCCGTCTTTTACGTGCAGTTCGGGCCCCGTACACCGCGACCCGTGCACCGCGACCCGTACGCCGGGCTGGGCCGCGTTCCTGTATGACGACCTGTATGACGAAGGGGGCGTACGTACAGCCGAAGCCGTACGCACGCCCCCACTCGCCGCGCTGCCGTGCCGCAGCGCCACTACATCGCCCCGCTACCTCACATCGTCCTGCGACCTCACATCGCGGCAGCCGACGCGATCAGTTGGGCCCGGGACGCAACGTGCGCCTTGGCGAGGACGTTGGAGACGTGAAACTTGATCGTCTTCTCGCTCAGTCCAAGCCGCCGGGCGATCTCTTTGTTGGCCATGCCCCGTCGCACCAGTTGGAGCACCTCCGACTCCCGCGAGGTCAGCGGCGTGTGCGTGGGCACGGCCGACAGGTGCCGCGGCAGCGTGGCCCGCATGACCGTGAGCAGCGCCCCGCTCAGACCGGTCGACACGTAGCCGGTGCCGTCGCTCGCCCGGCGCACCGCCTCCACCAGTTCATCCTCGGGGTCGTCGCAGTGGACGAGGGCACGCACGTCGGCCTGCGTGCAGCGCATCCAGCGCGTGGCGATCTCCGCATCCGCCACGACGACCACGGCGGTGCCGATGTCGGTGAGCTCCTGCACGTGGGCGATCTGCGACCGGCCCTCGAGAACCACCACATCCGGTGTGAGTGATTCCGCCGCCGAAAGGAGCTCGACGATATCTCCCGCCTCACCGACCACGGTGAGAGCGGGGTCCTGCTCAAGTGCTACGCGAATACCCAGCCGCGCATATGGGTGAGGATCACATACAACAACTCGTGCCTGATTTAAAGCCTGCAAACCGAACGCCCCCCTGCTGGTTTATCCACTCTCTTGCCATGTGGAATTCACACAGGGGCGAAGAACGCATGCCGAAACGCCATCACCGAGACTCATGTCGACGCAACCGCGTCAATCGAATCAAATCCGCCGGATCGGCGACCGCCGCACAATCCGGACGTGAATGGACAGCACGGCGGCACTCGACCACTTCGCGAAGTGCCAATACTGGCGGGTAACAATTCCCGTCCAGCCCGTCGCCCGCCGAGAAGACTCGGCGGGCGACCGGACCCGCAAGCTCAAGACTCAAGAACTCAAGAACGGCCCGGGTTCCGCGATGAGAATCGAAACGCAGCGCACTTCCCCCGTGTGCTGCGCCGTTCCTACGTCGTCACGTGCGTCGCCGCTCCGGGCGTCACACTCGCCGTCACACTCGCTGTCGCTTCGGCGGTGACTTCCGCTGCCGCTTCCGTCGTCGCGTCCGGGTCGACCTCTATCGCGCCCACCGGACACATCTGCGCGGCCACCTCGACCGGATCGTGCAGATCCTCGGGCGGCTCGGTGATGTGCAGCCGCACCAGGCCGTCCTCGTCATCCTGGTCGAACACCTCCGGGACGTTCATCACGCAGTTCCCGGACCCGACGCACAGATCCCTGTTCACCGTGATGCGCATGGTCACCACGTCACCGGGAGCTCGGCCACGCCGAACGTGACCGCCATGGGGCGCTGCGGGACGTCGGCGAGGGACAGCTCGGACCGCAGCTCCGGGAAGCGGCGGGCCAGCTCGACGAGGGCGATCCGCAGCTCGGCCCGCGCCAGCGGCTGACCGATGCACTGGTGCAGGCCGAAGCCGAACGCCATGTGCCGGTGCGCCTCCCGCCGCTTCGGGTCGAACTCGTCCGGGTCGGCGAAGACGCCGCCGTCCCGGTTGGACATCGCCAGCATCGCCACCACGCCCTCGCCCGCGCGGATCTTCTGACCGCCGATCTCGGCGTCCTCCACGGCCAGACGGGGCAGGCCGGTACGGACGACGGTGAGGTAGCGCAGCAGTTCCTCGACCATGCCCGGGGCCAGATCGGGGTCCTCCCGCAGGGCCGCGAGCTGCTCGGGGTGCTCCAGGAGCACCAGGGCGGAGAGACCGATCATGTTGGCGGTCGTCTCGTGGCCGGCGACGAGCAGGAGCATGGCCAGGCTGACGAGCTCGTCCTCGCGGAGCTCGCCGGGCACCACACGCTCGGCCACAAGGCGGCTGAGCAGGTCGTCGTCGGGCTCGGCCCGCTTGACCTCGATGAGCCTGCCGAGCAGGACGGCGAGGGCCCCGAGGGCCGCCTCGACCTCGGCGGGGCCGGAGTTCCTGTCCATGATCACGCGGCTGTGGTGCTGGAAGTAGTCGTGGTCCGCGTACGGGACGCCGAGCAGGTGACAGATCGTCATCGACGGCACAGGCAGCGCGAACTCGTTCATCAGGTCCGCGGGCGCCCCGCGGGAGCGCATCCGCTCCAGGGCCTCGACCACGTCTTTCTCGATCAGCGGCTCGATCCGCCGAATATTCTTGATCATGAAGTCGGCGGTCAGCATCCGCCGGAAGCGGCTGTGCGCGTCGCCGTCCATGAAGATGAACAGGCCCGAGGCGTCGTCCTGCTTCGGCGGAATCGGATTCAGTACCGGGAACCCGGGCTTGTACTGGTCCGAACTGAAACCCGGGTGGCGCAGCAGCTGCCGCACGTCCTCATGCCGGGTGATGAGCCAGGCCCACCCCCCGAACGGAAGCCGGACCTTTCCCACAGGCCCTTCTCCCTGCTCTTCGAGCCGGTCCAGATCCGCCCCCGTGACGGGAATGAACGGATTGTCGTCCGGCCCAATGAACGGGTATGCCGGGAGTTCGGCAACGTCTACGTCTGTCATGTCCTCCACGACATCCCCCATAACGTCCCCCACTGCTTCAACACCTCGCAGAACTCGGTATTGGAAAGAGGGTTTCAGCCTAACAAGGCGGTTGACCGAAAAACTTCGTTAGTGAGACAGGTCACACAACCCCTAACAGGCCGGAATTAAAGCTTCCCGCCTGCTAAAGAGGTTTTAGCAGGGCCGAGATCTGCCGGGTCACCGCGGCGGCGACGTTCGGCATCCGGTCGGTCAGATAGAAATGCCCGCCCGGATGGGTGTGCATCTCGAACCCGCCTTCCGTGTGCGTCGCCCAGGCACGCACCTCGTCGAGAGTCGCCTTGGGGTCGTCGACGCCCACATGCGCGTGGACGGGAGCGGCGAGCGGCGGCCCTGCCACGTAGCGGTAGGTTTCGGCCGCCTTGTAGTCGCCGCGGATGGCGGGCAGGGCCATCCGCAGCAGGTCCTCGTCCTCAAGGACCCGCGCGTCGGTGCCGCTGAGCGCCCGCAGCTCCGCGATCAGGCCCTGCTCGTCCCGCAGGTGTACGGGGTCGCTGTCCTCGCGGAGCCGCGAGGGCGCGCGCCGGCCGGAGGCGAAGACCACGAGCGGCCGTGTCCCCCGCCGTTCGAGACGTCGGGCGAGCTCGAAGGCGACCATCGCGCCCATGCTGTGCCCAAAGATGGCGAGCGGCCGGTCGGCCCACGGCAGCACCTCGTCCACCAACGCGTCGGCGAGACCGGTGACGGAGTCCACGCACGGCTCGTTGCGGCGGTCCTGACGCCCCGGGTACTGGACGGTCAGTACGTCGACGTCGGGCGCGAGCGAGCGGGAGAACGGGAGATAGAACGAGGCCGACCCACCGGCGTGCGGCAGACAGAGCAGCCGCGCGGGCGCGCCGTCGGCCGGGGTGTACCGGCGGATCCACGGACTGGTCTCAGTGCTATCAGTGCTGTCAGCTCTGTCAGCTCTGTCAGTGCTGTCAGCTCTGTCAGTGCTGTCAGTGGTCGCAGTGATGTTCGCGGTCACCTTCGTGCCTTGCCTTCCAGGAGACTCGTTCAGCGCGTACGACCAGCGCGTACGACGCGTACGGCAGCGCAGCGTCAGGCAGCGGCCCGGAACGCGAACCGCACCGAGGTCTGCTCCTCCGACAGCTGCCACAGCCGACGGCAGGTCTCGGCGTCGGAGGCCCTCGGGGCGAGTTCCACGACCTTCGGGGAGCCGCGCAGCTCTCCCATGCCGTCGGGCCCGATGAACTGTCCACCGGCCACGTTCGGCGCGGTCGCCGCGTACAGCTGGGACAGCGCGCCCTGGTCGGGGGACTGGGCGAGCGGCTTGAGGAGGCCGCCGAACAGGAACTTCACCATGCCGACCGGCGAGCTCGTCTGCAGGTTGGTCGCGGTGTAGCCGGGGTGCGCGAGCACGCTGCGCACCGGGCTTCCGGCCGCGGTCAGCCGCTGGTGGAGCTCCCACCCGAAGACGGCGTTGGCGAGCTTCGACTGGTTGTAGTAGCCCATGGGCGAGTACTTGCGCTCGCCGGTGAGGTCGTCGAAGAAGATGGTGCCCTGCCGGTGGTTGGGCGAACTCACCGTCACCACACGGGGGTTGTCACCGGCTTCGAGAAGGTCGATCAGCAGGCCGGTGAGCGCGAAGTGGCCGAGGTGGTTGGCGGCGAACTGCACTTCGTAGCCCTGCGCGTTGAGCGTGCGGGGCGGAGCCATCAGACCGGCATTGTTGATGAGCACGTCCAGGTGCGCACGGTCGGCGTGCAGCTTCTCGGAGAAGGAGCGGACCGAGTCGAGGTCGGCCAGGTCGACTTGGCGCACCTCGAGCCGGGCGCCCGGGTGCTCGGCGGTGATCTCCGCGACCGCGCGACGCCCCTTGGCCTCGTCCCGTACGGCAAGGATCACGTGAGCGCCCTTGCGGGCGAGCGCGCGCGTGGTCGCCAGGCCGAGGCCGCTGTTGGCCCCGGTGACGACGACGACGCGGTTGCTCTGGTCGGGGATCTGCTCGGCGGTCCAGCTCTGATTGCTCATGCGGCACAAGCTGCCTCACATGGCATTGAGTGTCAAGCCGATACTTGATGCCATCGAAGGCATGGCGTATACGATGGAAAGGTGACTACCCGCCCTGAAGTGAGCCTGGCCCAACGCAAGCGTCAGCTCGTCTCGGACGAACTGACCGGAGCGGCGCTGAAGCTCCTTGCCCGGAAGGGGTTCGACGCGGTCACGATCGACGAGATCGTGGCCGCCGCCGGTGTGTCCAAGCGGACGTTCTTCCGGTACTTCGCGTCCAAGGAGGACGTGGTCATCCAGTTCCTGGCCGAGATGGGCACGGGCATGCGCGCGGAACTGGCGGGCCGCCCCGCCCAGGAGCCGCCGTCGGTGGCGCTGCGGCACACCGTCCGCGTCCCCCTCGACGCTTGCGCGGGCCACGCCGAACAGGCCCTGAGCGTCGTACGGTTGGTCCTGGACACACCCGCCCTGCTCGCCCGCTTCCTGGAGCGCCAGGCGCAGTGGCGCGACGGCCTCGCGCGAGAACTGGCCGACCGCGTGGGCCAGGACGCCGACACGGATCTGTATCCGTATGTGGCCGCGGGAATCGCTCTGTCGGCGTTCGACGCGGTACTCCAACGCTGGAGCGAGAGCGACGGCTCCGAGGACCCGGCCGCACTGACCGACCGAGTCTTCACGGTCATCGCACCGGCGCTGGACAACTCGGCTCGGGGGTAGGCGGGTTGGCGGCGTGAGGGATAGCGGCGTGAGGGATAACGGCGTCCGGGTCTCCGTCACGTCTACGCGCGGGCCAAAGCGGCCGGGCCGCCCCGGGGACACGGGCCACCGGGAGGTCGAATGGCGCGGCCACGCCCGACGCGACCACCCACCCTGGCCGACGAACAAGCCGCGCCCAGGGCCTAGTTGACGCCTTCACTCAACTGGACCAAGCCGGTCAGCAACTCACCGCAACCGACTCAGCCGCAGCCTCCCCCCTCATCCCTCATCCCTCATCCCTCATCCCTCATCCGCGGCGGAGGCTCGCCCCCACCCGGGCACCCGGACCCCCTGGGACCGCCCCAACCGGCCAGGGCGACGCCCCGCCCGAACCCGCCCGACCGTCCGTCAGGACACCCGCACGGCCCGGCGGCCCGCTATCCGGCAGCCGACGCAGTCCGGGTGTCCGGCACGCGCGGCGGCGTCCCGGATGCCGAGGCCGCGGTGGGCCGTCGGCCTGATGCCCGGCGGCTTGCCCCACCCTGCGAGATGCAGGATCCACGTGACGAGCACGGCCAGCACCATCACGCCGAGCCCGAGCCAGATCCCCGGCGTCCAGCCGACCACACCGAATCCGGCGGCCAGCGCCCCCACCGCCCCGAGGGCACACCCGGTCCACCCCGCGACCGTGTGGCCGTCGTCGTGCGTGCTCACGTACTGCCTCCCCGTGCTCGTGCATCCACCTACAATGACTTAGCAAGTAAGCAATTTACCTTACGTTCTAAGGGGTTCTCAATGGCGGGCAAGCGCCGACCCAGCCCCTCCAGCCCCTCCGCGGCCGACGCGATCAGCGCACTGGACGACCTGGTCACGACGAGCCTCGTGGGCCAGCAGGAGTTCGCCAAGAACCTCGGTCTCAGCGTCACGGACCTCGTCTGCTTCGCGTACATCCTGCGGGCCGGGGACTCCCCGGTCACCGCGGGCGATCTGGCCGGACGCGCGCATGTGACGACGGGTGCGGTGACCGGCATCCTCAACCGCCTGGAACGCGGCGGGTTCGTGACCCGCCGCCCCGACCCCACCGACCGGCGCCGGGTGCACGTCACCGCTCTGCCGGACGCCGCCGAGCGCGTACGAAGCGTCTACGAACCGTACAACGCGCGCCTCGCGGAGCTCTTCGCCGCGTACACGCCCGAGGAGATCGAGCTGCTCACCGACTGGTGCACCCGCGCAGGCACGCTGGCCCGCTCGTACCTGGAGGACTCCTGCGAAGAGTGACGCGACGCGCGATACCCGGCCCGACACCCGGTCAGGACGCACCGCTCACACTCACCCGCGCCCCTCGACCAGCCCGGACTCCCAGGCCCAAGCGGCGATCTCCACACGATTACGTGCGGACAACTTGCTCTGCACGTTGGTGAGATGGGTTTTCACCGTGCCCACCGAGATGGACAGCTCGACGGCGATCTCCGCGTTGGTCAGTCCTCTGGCCACCAGGCGCACCAGCCCCTCCTCCCGCGCGGACAGCGCGGTGTGCGGCTCCCGAGAGGCGGGCGCGGCGCTGTTGAGGCGCCGCAGGAGCCGGACGGTGATGGCCGGGCTCACCAGCGCCTCGCCGGAGGCGGCCGCCCTGATGGCCTCGACGAGCAGAGCGGGGCCGGAGTCCTTGATCAGGAATCCGGAAGCCCCTTCGCTCAGGGCCCGTTGCACGTACTCGTCGTCGTCGAACGTCGTGACCACGACGACCTTCGGCGGATTCACGGTGCCGGGACGGGTCAGCCTGCGTAGCGCCTCCAGGCCGTCCATACGGGGCATGCGGATGTCCATGAGGACCACGTCGGGCCGGTGCCGCTCGGCGAGTTCCACGGCGTGCACCCCGTCCGTTGCCTCCCCGACGACGTCGATGTCGTCCTCGGCGGCCAGAATCATCGCGAACCCGGCACGGACCATGGCCTGATCGTCGGCGATCAGCACGCGGATCGTCATGAGCCCGTCACCTTTGCCGAGGTCGAGGCCACAGACGCCCCCACCGACACGGGCGAGACAGGCGACACGGGCGACACGGGAAGCACCGCCTCGACGCCCCACCCACCCCCCGTGACCGGCCCCGCCTGAACGGTCCCACCGATCAAGCCCACGCGCTCAGCCAGCCCCGTAAGGCCGAACCCGCCGCCGGACACGTGGCGCGGCCGCCCGTCGTCAACGACCCGTACGGTGAGCCGGTCCCCGGAACGGTCCACGCTCACCCGCACCTCGGTGCATCCGAGGGCGTGCTTGCGTGCGTTGGTGAGGGCCTCCATCACCACCCGGTGCGCCGTCGTGGTCACCTCCACCGGCAGGTCGTCGAAGGACCCTTCCAGTTCGAGCCGGCCACGGGCGCCGCCGACGACCGAGAACTCCTCGACGAGCGACCGCAGTTCACCGATACCCGCCAGCGGCGTCAGGGCCACTTCCCCGTCGGCGTCGCGCAGCATCCCCACCATGTGCCGCATCGAGGTCAGCGCCTCCCCGCCCGCCTGCTCGATCCGCCGCAGCGCGGGCGCGACCAGTTCGGGCCGCCGGTCCGCGATCGCCTGGGCTCCCTGTGCCTGTACGACGATGCCGGTCACGTGGTGGGCGACGAAGTCGTGCAGATCCCTGGCGAACTCGGTCCGCTGCTCGAGCCGGAGCGCCGCGGCCTGCCGCCGCCGGTCCACCAGGAGCAGGCGCATCCCGAGGCCGATGCCCAATGCCGTCACCGCGGCCAGGGCGAAGAGCAGCGCCATGATGGTGGTGGACTGCCGCACCGAGACCGACATCGGCCGCAGCACGATCGCCAGCCACAGCACGGGCACGGCCGCCATCGCCCACGACGGCTGCCCGCGCCGGGCGACGATCAGAAGCAACCACGCCAGCGCCGCCGGTTCCGCGAATCCCAACGCCTGCGAGCTGCCCCTCATCTCCAAGTGCAGCCATACCGAGACGCACAGCGACAGGACGCCGAGTACGCAGGCGGCCTTCGGCAGGACCCGGCTGCCGAGCCGGGGCGAGGCGATGACGAGACCGATGGCAAGCAGAGCGCCGGTCAGCTTCGGGGGGCCCTGGTTCACGATCCCGTAGGAACCGGTGCGCCCGTAGAGACCGCCCACCCAGTCCAGCACGACGAGGCCGAGCAGGCCGCCGACAAGGAGCGTCCACACCGGCACGGGCAGTGCTTGCGCCAGCTGCGCCGCACGCCGCTTTCCAGGTGTGGCCCTGGCCGCTCCGGGCGTGGCCCCGGCTATGACCGCTCCGTCCGCCGCCTCCCGCATCTCCCTCACCGGCATCTCCCTGACCGGCATCTCTCTCACCGTCGTCCCTCCGCCGACCGGCCGAAAGTCGGAGCCGGCCGCGCATGATCTGTCTTTCGCCCGATCCGCCGCCGGGCCGTGGCGGAGAAGAGTGGCGTGCACCGGGCGACGACGTCCGCCAATCCTCACCAGGGAGCATGTCATGATCACGGCCGACCGCACCGCGACGGGGATCCCCCGCGAGTGCCGGAGCCCGCGTCGAGGACGTGCTGCCCGCCCGCCGATCACGAGGCGCCCGATCGCCCTCCCCCCACGCGCGCAGGAGTCACACATGCACCACTCGTCCCCTCCCCCGCACTACGGAAGCCATGCGAACCCCGCCCACCCGGCACCGTCCCCGACACCGGGACAGGTAAAGATCCCGGCGATCGAAGCCCACGGCCTCGGCAAGGAGTACCGCCGCGGCTGGGCGTTGCGGGACGTCTCGTTCCGGCTGCCGGCCGGGCGTGTGTGCGGACTCGTCGGCCCCAACGGCGCCGGCAAGAGCACCCTGATGAGCCTGGCCACGAACATGATCCGCCCGACGACCGGCGGCCTGCGGGTGTTCGGCGCGGCGCCGGGGTCGACGGAGGCGGTCCTGCGTACGGCGTTCCTGACCCAGGAGAAGCCGCTGTTCCGGCGCTTCACCGTGGCCGAGACGCTGCGCCTGGGCCGCGAGCTCAACCCGCGCTGGGACCAGGGGGTCGCGGAGGGCATCGTCCACGCGGGCCAGGTGCCGCTGAAGGCGAAGATCGGCACCCTGTCCGGCGGGCAGCGCACCCGGGTCGCCTTCGCCCTGGCCTTCGGGAAGCGCCCCGATCTGCTCATCCTCGACGAGCCGATGTCCGATCTGGACCCGCTGGTACGCCGCGAGCTCATGGCCACCCTGACGGCGGAGGCCGCCCAGCACGGCACGACGGTCCTGGTGTCCTCGCACATGCTCGCCGAGCTGCAGTACATCTGCGACTTCCTGCTCGTCGTCGCGAACGGCGGCCTGCGCCTCGCGGGCGAGGTGAACGAACTGCGCGCCGCACACGCCCTGTTCGCCGTGACGGCAGACGGCTCGTCCCCGGCCCTCGCACCGCACACGGTCATCGAGTCGCACAGCGCCGAGGGCCGTCCGGGCGTCCTGGCGCGCCTCGGCGAACCGGTCAGGTACGGCGGTCAGGCCGAGCCCCCCACCCTCGAGGAGCTCCTCCTCGCCTACCTCCGGTCCCCCGACGCACCGCCCCTCATCGCCTCCAGCGCCCGGGTCGGCGACATCCGCGACACCATCACCCGCGACTGGAAGCAGACGGTGACCGCATGAGCACGCTCACGCACGGCCCGGCCCCCACGGCGCCCCCCGGCCACCCGGACCACGACAGGGGCACCCGGCGATCGTCGTCCACTCCCCGGCTCTCCGGCACGGCGTGGCTCGTCTGGCGCCAGCACCGCGCCGCGTACTGGACGGTCATCGCCCTCACGCTGCTCGGCGTGCTCGCCATGGTCTATCTGCGCGGCCAGCTGATGGACCAGCTCGACGCCCTGGACTCCTCCACGCGGAAGTCCGACGGCCTGCCGCCGGATTTCGAGAAGTACACCAACCGCCTGTCAAGCTTCGGAGGGTTCCTGGGCTACGTCCCCATCCTGGTCGGCGTCTTCCTCGGCGCCCCGCTCGTGGCGGGTGACCTGGAGTCCGGCACCGCCAAGCTGGTGACCTCGCAGTCCGTCAGCCGACTGCGGTGGCTCACCACGAAGTACGCCGTGACCGCGGCGCTGATCGCGCTGTCCACCGCGGTACTCGGCACCGTGTTCAGCTGGTGGTGGAGCCCGCTGAGGGGCCGGGCCGACACCCTGGAATGGACCAGCGGCACGTTCTTCGACAGCACGGGGGTCATGCCGGTCGCCTACGCCCTGCTCACGTTCACCGTGGGCGTCGCGGTCGGCCTGGTCCTGCGCCGCACGCTGGTGTCGATGGTGGTCACGCTCGGCATCGTCGGGGCGATCGGGGTCGTCTGGGACCGGTTCCGGCTGGACCTGGGGCACATCCGGACGGTGAGCACCGAGAGCGGCGTCGGCTCCGGCGCCACACGGCCGGAGCTGCCCACGGAGGCGGTGCAGCAGGGCCAGGGCACGGACTTCCTCACGAGCTCCGGAGCCCACCTGGACTGGACCACCTGCGTCGAGAAGTCGGACAACACCCAGGCACACACCGCCTGCCTGGAGTCGAAGCACGTCGTCGGCTGGTCGATGGACTACCTGCCGGCCTCCCAGATGCACCCGATGCAGTGGCTGGGAGCAGCCATCATGCTCACCATCACCGCCGCGTTCCTAGCTTTCATCATCCCCAAATCCCGCAACCGCCTCCTGTAACCCACCCCGACCAACAGAGGGGCCGACTCCCGACGGAGTCGGCCCTTCAGTAGTGGTAGCGGGCGGCGAGGATGACGATTTCCTTGTCCGTGACGAGGTAGACGAGCCGGTGCTCGTCGTCGATCCGCCTCGACCACGCCCCCGGCAAGTGGTACTTGAGCGGCTCGGGCTTGCCGATCCCCGTGAAGGGATCACGCTTCACGTCCGCGATGAGCTTGTTGATCCGGGCCAGCATCTTGCGGTCGTTCTGGAGCCAGGACGTGTAGTCCTCCCAGCCCTGGTCCTCGAAGACAAGCCTCACTCGGCACCCACGACAGGATCCGCTGCGTCCGGGTCGATCAGCTCGCGCTCCGACACGTTGATGTCGCCCAGGGCATTTTCATATGCCTTGAGCAGTCGCCGTGCGTTCGCGGGCGAGCGCAGCAGGTACGAGCCTTCGCGCAGCGCCGCGTAGTCCTCGGCGGACACGAGCACGGCGTTCCCGTGCTTGGAGACGATCTCAATGGCCTCGTGATCGTCGTTGACCCGCCTGATCAGCGGAAAAAGCGCTTTACGGGCTTCGCTCGCGGTGATCGACACGACCTGACACCTTCCATTAAGTGGTACCTAATAACGTACCACTCACACCCACCCCGTGGGGGCGCGATACATGAGGGCCGGGACACCCGGGCACCACGAAGCCCGGCGTCCAGCTCGGTCGTTGCCTGCACGTCCGCCAAGTTCAGCGGGTGGACGGTCGCCTTGGCCGCACCGCCGAAGATCGGGCACCCGTATGACTGCAGCGCTACCATCACCGGCTGATGGAACGTCCTGGAGGCGAGCGAGATCGCGGAAGGGGCCCCACCCCGAAGAGCCGGACCCCTTCTGACCTGGAACTTGCCAGATCAGCGACGCGACGTAACGCCACGTATCCGCTACACGTTGAAGCGGAACTCCACCACATCCCCGTCCTGCATCACATACTCCTTGCCCTCCATGCGCGCCTTGCCCTTCGCGCGGGCCTCGGCCACCGAGCCCGTTTCGACCAGGTCCTCGAAGGAGATGACCTCAGCCTTGATGAAGCCCTTCTGGAAGTCGGTGTGGATGACACCGGCCGCCTCGGGGGCCGTCGCGCCCTTCTTGATCGTCCAGGCGCGGGATTCCTTGGGGCCTGCCGTGAGGTAGGTCTGGAGGCCGAGCGTGCGGAAGCCGACGTGGGCGAGGGTGGCGAGGCCGGGCTCTTCCTGGCCGACGGACTGGAGGAGTTCGAGGGCCTCCTCGTCGTCGAGCTCCGCGAGGTCCGCCTCCAGCTTGGCGTTGAGGAAGATCGCCTCGGCGGGGGCGACAAGGGCGCTCTGCGCGGCCTTGAAGTCGTCGTCCGTCAGCTCGTCCTCGTCCACGTTGAAGACGTAGAGGAAGGGCTTGGTCGTGAGGAGGTGCAGGTCGTGGAGGAGCTCCTCCTTGCCGGAGCCCTGGACGATACCTGCGGAGAAGAGCGTGTCGCCCTTCTCCAGGATCGCCTGGGCCTCCTCGACCGCCTTCACCTTCGGCGCGACGTCCTTCTTGATGCGCGACTCCTTCTGGAGGCGCGGCAGGACCTTCTCGATGGTCTGGAGGTCGGCGAGGATCAGCTCGGTGTTGATCGTCTCGATGTCGTCCTTGGGCGAGACCTTGCCGTCGACGTGGACGACGTTCTCATCCTTGAAGGCGCGGATGACCTGGCAGATGGCGTCCGACTCGCGGATGTTCGCGAGGAACTTGTTGCCCAGGCCCTCGCCCTCGCTCGCGCCGCGCACGATGCCTGCGATGTCGACGAAGTCGACCGTCGCCGGGAGGACCTTCTGCGAGGAGAAGATCTCGGCCAGTTTCGTGAGGCGGGGGTCGGGGACGCCGACCACGCCCACGTTCGGCTCGATCGTCGCGAACGGGTAGTTGGCCGCAAGGACGTCGTTCTTGGTCAGGGCGTTGAACAGGGTCGACTTGCCGACATTCGGCAGACCGACGATTCCGATCGTGAGCGACACGTTGCGACTTCCCGTACGTGAGGGCTGTGGGTGGACGGCCCGGAGGGCCGGAGCGACCGTGGGGCGATCCCCCAGTCTACGGCGTGCCGCCGACGCCCCCGTCGGCCCGTCGCCGCCCCCTCGAACGCATGGCCAAGGTCGACCCAAAGGCGTGTCCCGCATCGGGTTCGGCGCGCTGTCCCGCCTAGGTTGGTCCAGTGGAGCAACACAGGACGCGTCCCCCTCAGTCCGCCCCCCGGACCACCTCACCGGCGCGGCCCCGCCGAACCGCCCCGCTGCCCCCGCAGAGCCGGCCCGCCTCGGCAGGCGCGGTGTACCGGAGCGCGCCACGTCCGCGTCGCCCCGCCCCGCCGTTCGTCCTGGCACTGCGCCGGACCCCGCTCTACCGGACGCTGCGGCGGATTCCGAACCCCCGCCTCACCGGGCTCGGCAGCGGGCTCTTCTGCACCGCCGTGATGTTCCTGCTCGCCTGTCTGCTGCGCCTGGTCGCGGGCGGTTCCGTCGTCGCGTACGGCGTGCTGTTCCTGCCCGTGGCCGCGCTCACCGCCCTGTGGGTGCGCCCGGCCGACCTGGTCACCGCCCCGGTGGGCGTGCCGATCGCCTTCGCGGCCGGGGTGCTGCCCATCTCCGAGGGGTCGGACGGGTTCGGCGGCCAGGTCATGGGGCTCGTGACGACGCTGGCGTTCCACGCGGGCTGGCTGTACGGGGGGACGCTCGTCGCCGGACTGATCGTGACCGTACGCCGGATCCGGCTGATGACGCTGCGGCGGCAGGGCCGCACCGCGCAGCGCCCGGCCGGTGGTGGGGGCGGCAGCGGTGGCGGTGGCGGTGGCGGCAAGCGCGTGCCCGCCGCCTGAGCCTCGCGCCGAGGGACGAGGGACGAGGGACAGGAACGAAGACCGAGGATTACGCCTCTGCCGCCGCCATCGCCGCGCCCACGATGCCCGCGTCGTTCTGCAGCTGGGCCGGGACGATCTCCGCCGAGATGCCCTCGATGAGCGGCAGGAACTTGTGCGCCTTGCGGCTCACCCCGCCGCCGATGATGAACAGCTCCGGCGAGAACAGCATCTCCACGTGCGCGAGGTACTTCTGGACGCGGCGCGCCCAGTGCTCCCAGCTCAGGTCCTCGTCCTCGCGCGCCTTGGACGATGCCTTCTTCTCCGCGTCGTGGCCGCGCAGTTCGAGGTGGCCGAGCTCGGTGTTCGGGACCAGGCGGCCACCGGTGAAGAGCGCGCTGCCGATGCCCGTGCCGAGGGTCAGCAGGATGACCGTGCCCTTGCGGTCACGGCCCGCGCCGAAGTGCATCTCGGCGACGCCCGCCGCGTCCGCGTCGTTCAGGACCGTGACGGAGGCGCCGCCCAGCCGGTCGGAGACCAGCTTCTGGATGTCCGTACCGATCCAGCTCTTGTCGACGTTGGCGGCGGTGCGGGCCGTGCCGCCGGTGATCACGCCGGGGAAGGTCGCCCCGATGGGGCCCTTCCAGCCGAAGTGCTCGACCACCTCGCGCACGCCCTCGACCACGGCCTCCGGCGTCGCCGGATGCGGGGTCAGCACCTTGTGCCGCTCTTGCGTCAGGTCTCCACGGTCCAGGTCCACGGGCGCGCCCTTGATCCCTGATCCGCCGATGTCCACACCGAAGATCTGCATGGCTCCCACCGTACGACGCCCTCGGCCCCTGCGGCGCGCTCAGCCCTGTGACAGCTCGGCCGCCTCGGCGCGCAGGTCCCTGCGGAGCTCCTTGGGGAGGGAGAAGGTGATGGACTCCTCGGCGGTCTTCACCGTCTCCACGTCGCCGTATCCCCGCTCGGCCAGCCACTCGATGACGCCGTCCACCAGAACGTCCGGCACGGAGGCGCCCGAGGTCAGGCCGACCGTGGTCACGCCCTCCAGCCAGGCCTCGTCGATCTCGTCGGCGTTGTCGACGAGGTACGAGGCGGCGGCGCCCGCGTCCAGGGCGACCTCGACCATGCGGATGGAGTTCGAGGAGTTCTTGGAGCCGACGACGATGACCAGCTCGGCGTCCTCGGCGAGCTTCTTGACCGCGATCTGGCGGTTCTGCGTGGCGTAGCAGATGTCGTCGCTGGGCGGCGAGAGCAGGTTCGGGAACTTGCCCTTGAGGGCGTCGACCGTCTCCATCGTCTCGTCCACGGAGAGCGTGGTCTGGGAGAGCCAGACGACCTTGTCCGGGTCGCGGACCTCGACGTTCGCGACGTCCTCGGGGCCGTCGACCAGCGTGATGTGGTCGGGCGCCTCACCGGACGTGCCGATGACCTCCTCGTGGCCCTCGTGACCGATCAGGAGGATGTCGAAGTCGTCCTTGGCGTACCGGACCGCTTCCTTGTGGACCTTGGTGACCAGCGGGCACGTGGCGTCGATGGTGGCGAGCTTGCGCTCGGCGGCCTCCGCGTGGACGGTCGGGGCCACGCCGTGCGCGGAGAACATGACGATGGAACCCTCGGGGACCTCCACCGTCCGGTCGACGAAGATCGCGCCCTTCTTCTCCAGCGTCTGCACCACGTATTTGTTGTGGACGATCTCGTGGCGGACATAGATCGGGGCCCCGTACTGCTCCAGGGCCTTCTCGACGGCGATCACGGCACGGTCCACGCCGGCGCAGTAGCCACGGGGAGCGGCGAGCAGGACACGGCGGGTGCCAGGCGTTGCAGTCATGCCCACCATCGTAAGGCCGCGTCCAGCGCGTCAAAGATCGCCCGGTTGGAGAGACTGGAGAGACTGGGGGCCTGCGCAGATCTACGGAGGCACGATGTCTGGTCAGTCCGCCAGTACGGGAGCCCATGCCGGGCCCGACGGGTCCGCCGGGGGTGAGGGGCTGCGGCGAAGTCTCGGCTTCCGTGACCTCGTCGTCTACGGTCTGCTCTTCATCGCCCCCATGGCACCGGTCGGCGTCTTCGGAACGCTCGATGCGAAGTCGCACGGCGCCGTCGCCCTCGTCTACCTGGTCGCCACGGTCGCGATGGCGTTCACCGCGTTCAGTTACGCGCAGATGGTGCGGGTGGTCCCCCAGGCGGGGTCCGTGTTCGCCTACGCGCGCGCGGGGCTCGGCAAGGGCCCCGGGTTCATCGCCGGATGGATGGCGATGCTCGACTACCTCCTCATTCCGGCGGTCGCCTACCTCTTCTCCGGCATCGCCATGAACTCGCTGGTGCCGTCGGTGTCCCGGTGGGTGTGGACGGCGCTCGCGGTGCTCATCACGACCGCGCTCAACCTGTGGGGCGTGCGGGCGGCGGCCCGGGTGGGCTTCGCGGTGCTCGCCATGGAGGTCGTGGTGCTGCTGGTCTTCATCGTGGCGGCCGTGGTCGTACTGGTACGGGACGGGGCGCAGCGCGACTGGCTCTCGCCGCTGACGGGTGACGGCTCGCAGGGCGCGTTCGCGCTGTCGGCGGTGGTCGGCGCGGTGTCGATCGCCGTCCTGTCGTACCTGGGCTTCGACGCCATCGCGTCCTTCGCGGAGGAGGTGACGGGCGGGTCGGCGAAGGTCGCGCGGGCGGTGCTCGTGTGTCTGACGCTCGCGGGCTTCCTGTTCATCCTCCAGACGTATCTGGTGGCCCTCCTGGAGCCGCTGTCGTCGGCCGAGCTCGCGGCGGAGCCGGGCAAGCAGGGCACGGCGTTCTACGACGCGGTGGACTCGGCGGCCGGTACGTGGCTGCACGATCTGGTGGCCGCGAGCAAGGCGATCGGCGCGGCGTTCGCGGCGCTGGCCGGACAGGCCGCCGCGGGACGGCTGCTCTTCGCGATGGCCCGTGAGCGGCGGCTGCCGAAGGTCCTGGCCAGGACGTACTCCGGGACGCCTCGGGTGGCGTTGCTGTGTGCGGCGGTCGTGACGTTGGTGGCGGCGGTGTGGGCGGCGCGACGGGACGACGGCATGGACCACCTCGTGTCGGTGGTCGACATCGGGGCCCTCACGGCGTTTCTGCTGCTGCATGCGAGTGTCGTGGGGTGGTTCGTGGTGCGGTACCGGGGGGCCGGGGGCGCCGAGGGGGCCGAGTCCGGCTTCAGCTGGTGGCGGCATTTGCTGATCCCCGTGCTCGGGGCGGCGATTGTGGTGGCGGTCATCTGGGAGGCGTCGGGGGCGGCGCAGGTGGTGGGGGCGGTTTGGTTGGGGGTGGGGTTGGTGGTGCTTGTCGCCCAACGGGCGGGGGCCTCCCGGCTGGGGTGACCGTGGGGGGGGTGGGGGCGGTTCAGTTTCTGGTGCGGGTGGTGGGTGGCTGCTCGCGCAGTTCCCCGCGCCCCTGATCGGGGGCCTGGCGTGCGGACTCTTGTGCCGGTCGTACGGGGTTGGTCGCGCCGTTCCCCGCGCCCCTGATCGGAGGCCCGCACCACCGATCCCCGTGCCGGTCGCACGGGGGTGCTCGCGCCGTTCCCCGCGCCCCTGATCGGAGGCCCGCACCACCGCCCCCCGTGCCGGTCGCACGTGGGTGCTCGCGCCGTTCCCCGCGCCCCTGATCGGAGACCCGCACCACCGATCCCCGTGCCGGTCGTACGTGGGTGCTCGCGCCGTTCCCCGCGACCCCGTCAGAGCGGGGGAGGTGTCGGACCCGGCGGCTACGCTCGGGGTATGGCTCTCAATACGTCCCCGGACGCGCCGCTTCCCGTCGGGGAGGTGTCGCGGCTCATCGGTGGGTGGATCGATCGGCTCGGTGCCATCTGGGTCGAGGGGCAGATCACGCAGCTGTCCCGCAGGCCCGGTGCCGGTGTCGTCTTCATGACGTTGCGCGATCCCTCGCACGACATCTCCGTCAGCGTCACCTGCTACCGCCAGGTGTTCGACGCGGTGGCGGACGTCGTCTCCGAGGGCGCCCGCGTCGTCGTACGCGCCAAGCCCGAGTGGTACGAACGGCGGGGGCAGCTGTCGCTGCGGGCCGCCGAGATAAAGCCGGTCGGCGTCGGTGAACTGCTCGCGCGGATCGAGCAGTTGAAGAAGAGCCTCGCCGCGGAGGGGCTCTTCGCTCCCGAGCGCAAGAAGACGCTGCCGTTCCTGCCGCAGCTCATCGGGCTCGTCACCGGCCGCGCCTCCGCCGCCGAGCGGGACGTCCTGGAGAACGCCCGGCACCGCTGGCCCGCCGTCCGCTTCGAGGTGCGCAACGTCCCCGTCCAGGGCGTGCACGCCGTGCCCCAGGTCGTGCAGGCCGTGAAGGACCTCGACGGTCACGACGAGGTCGACGTGATCATCGTGGCGCGCGGCGGCGGCAGCGTGGAAGATCTGCTGCCGTTCTCGGACGAGCAGCTCGTGCGGGCCGTCGCCTCCTGCCGTACGCCCGTCGTCTCCGCGATCGGGCACGAGCCGGACAACCCCCTGCTCGACCACGTGGCCGACCTGCGCGCCTCCACCCCGACCGACGCGGCCAAGAAGGTCGTGCCGGACGTCGGCGAGGAGCACGAGCGCGTGCAGTGGCTCAGGGACCGCGCCCGGCGCAGTGTCGACGCCTTCCTCGACCGCGAGGCCCGCGGCCTGGCCCACGCCCTGGCCCGCCCCTGCATGGAGCATCCGCACCGCATGGTCGAGGAGCGCGAGGAGCAGGTCGCGGCGCTCGTCGACCGCAGCCGCCGCACGCTCGGGCACCTCCTCGACCGGGCCGGGTCCGAGCTGACGCACACGCACGCGCGCGTGGTGGCCCTCTCCCCCGCCGCGACCCTCCAGAGGGGGTACGCGGTACTGCAGAAGCCGGACGGCACCGTGGTCCGGGCGCCGGGTGAGGTCGCCGTCGACGAGGAGTTGCGGGCGCGCGTCGCCGAGGGCTCCTTCACCGTACGGACGACGCAGACGGATACCGCCCGGCAGGCCGGTCACACAGACGACGCGAACCATACGAATAACGCCGAGAATTAGGGTGGGCGCATGACCAGCAAGACGGACGAGGCCGCGGTCCCCACGGACGCGCTCGGCTACGAGCAGGCGCGGGACGAGCTGATCGAGGTCGTACGCCGCCTGGAGACCGGCGGGACGACCCTGGAGGAGTCGCTCGCGCTGTGGGAGCGCGGCGAGGAGCTGGCGAAGGTCTGCCGCCGCTGGCTGGACGGCGCGCGGGCGCGGCTCGACGCGGCCCTGGCGGGGCCGGACGCGGACGACGAGCCGGGTGCCGCTCGGGACGCCTGAGGCCTCACCGCCAGAAACAGCCGTGACCTGCGGTTTGTGAACCGGATCACGCAGGTCCGGTTTTAATTGAAAGTTGAACAGTGGCGGCGTACTGTCGTGTTTGCGAGCCCGGTGACGGGTTTGGCAGACACCCCCCGTACGTTCAAGAAGGTTGATCCATGTCTCTCGTACTTGACCCCGCCGCCCAGGACCTGCTCTTCCGCGAGGCCCGCACCGCGAACACCTTCACCGACGAGCCGGTCACCGAGGAGCAGGTCCAGGCGATCTACGACCTGGTCAAGTACGGCCCGACCGCGTTCAACCAGTCGCCGCTGCGCGTCACCCTCGTCCGCTCCCCCGAGGCCCGCGAGCGCCTGGTGCAGCACATGGCCGAGGGCAACCGTCCGAAGACGTCGACCGCGCCGCTCGTCGCGATCCTCTCCGCGGACAACGAGTTCCACGAGGAGCTCCCGGCGCTGTTCCCGCACTTCCCGCAGGCCAAGGACGCCTTCTTCTCGGAGCGCCCGGTCCGCGAGCAGGCCGCCCTGGTCAACGCCACGCTGCAGGCCGGCTACTTCATCGTCGGCGTCCGCGCCGCCGGGCTCGCCGCGGGCCCGATGACCGGCTTCGACTTCGCCGGCGTCCAGAAGGAGTTCCTGGACGACGACCACACCCCGCTGATGGTCGTCAACATCGGCAAGCCGGGCGACGACGCCTGGTTCCCGCGCTCCCCGCGCCTGGCCTTCGACGACGTCATCACGACGGTCTGACACCCCCGTACGCACGCGCGAAGGGCCCCCGGCACACCGCCGGGGGCCCTTCGCGTACGCGCGCCCGTAATCGGAACACGCGATACACGCGATTCACGCGATTCACGCGATTCACGCGATCAAGACATCTTCAGCGACTCGGCCATCTTCGTCAGCTGCCCGAAGGACGCCGTGCCGGTGATCACCGTCGTCGCGCCCTTCTCGCCGCTCACCAGGGCGTTGTACTTCGGGCCCTCGTACCGCTGCCAGGTGCGGCCGCCGATCTCGTCGGTGGCCTTGGTCTTCGAGGCCTTCTGCGTGACGTCCTTGATGAACGCGGCGGGCTTGCCGGTGGACTGCTCGATCGCGACGTACTCCTCGTCCGGATCGAGGAAGCCCAGGTGCCAGGTGTCGTCCTCGGCGCCGTTGAACCGCACCGACGTCGGCTTCCACGCCTTGGGGAGGCCCTCGGGCGCCGCCACCGGATACGCCGCCGCTCGCCGGGCCGTCAGGAGCTCCACCCGGTAGTCGACCCGCTTGACGGCGGTTTTGGACTCGTCATGCGGGACGAAGATGTAGATCACGCCCGCGGCGAGGGCGATCACCACCAACGACCAGAGCATGTTCTTGACGGTCTGAGTGCCTTGTCTTCCTGCCACGCCCCCATGGTCTCAGGCGCCACCCGCACTTCTTCCCCCGGTGCCTCTGTTGGTGCCTCTGTTGGTGTCTCGGTCGGTGCCTCCGTCAGGGCCCCTGGCCTGTCCCACCCGCTCATGCGTGGGGCCCTCTGCTCATTTTGTCGGCCTACGGATAGAGTCGTTCACAATCCCTCACCCGGCATCCGGCCGTCGTCGTATCAGCAGAAAGGTGCGCTCCGATGACCGAGCATCATCTCCCGTCCGAGCTCGAAGTCTCTCCCGAGGCCCCCGACCGCAACCTCGCCCTGGAGCTCGTCCGGGTCACCGAGGCCGCCGCCATGGCCGCGGGCCGCTGGGTCGGCCGCGGCGACAAGAACGGCGC
>NZ_JBEYZK010000023.1:0-137060 GCF_040646035.1 Streptomyces sp. NPDC046465 | reverse complement strand
ACGATCGTCAGACCCGGAACCAGGAACGCGGTCTGGCGGGCCCGCTGATGCAGGTTCTCCAGCGAGAGCCTCGCGTCCTTGAGGAAGATCTGCCGATCCGCCCAGTACCGCACCCGCGTACCGCTGCGGGCCTTGGGGACCTTCTTGACCTTGCTCAGCGTGGCCGACGAGTCGAAGGCCGCCTCGGGGCCCGGCTTGGCGAAAGCACCGGGGACACCGCGCCGGAAGCTGATCGCATGGGTGTGCCCAGCACGGTCCACCTCGACGTCGAGGCGCGCGGAGAGCGCGTTCACCACGGACGCGCCCACACCGTGCAGGCCGCCGGAGGCCGCGTACGAGCCACCGCCGAACTTCCCGCCCGCGTGCAGCTTGGTCATGACGACCTCGACTCCGGAGAGGCCGGTCTTGGGCTCGACATCGACAGGGATGCCACGGCCGTTGTCCCGGACCTCCACGGAGGCGTCGTCGTGGAGGATGACCTCGATGTGGTCGCAGTGCCCGCCGAGAGCCTCGTCGACGGAGTTGTCGATGATCTCCCACAGGCAGTGCATCAGGCCGCGGCTGTCCGTCGACCCGATGTACATGCCCGGGCGCTTGCGGACGGCCTCCAGGCCCTCCAGGACGAGGAGGTGCCGCGCGGTGTAGTTGGAACCGTCCCGATCTGCTCCTGTCAGCAATGCTGTGGACGGCACGGACGTCTCGGCGGTCACGCGGTTCGCTCCTCGCTGAATTTCAAGGGGGGTCCTTTGGGGTAAGGACGCGGCTTCGGTTACCGCTCAGAGGGTACCGAGGCCTGGTAGAGCCGTTGTAGCGCCACCCTCGTCTCAACTCAGACTAGTCCACACTCGCATACGTGTTCGATCCCTCGATGGAGTGAAGCGCACGTCACGTTCCCTTCCAGGCATGAACCATTTAGGCTCCGGGCACGTCCTCATGAACAACCGGCAAGCCAGTCGGCGAGGATCTGACCTGACAGACAGCGCGAAACCGTAAGACACGTAAGAGACGCAATACGGCACATTCGCCGCCAACCGGCAACGGACAACCTCCTCGAAAAGAAACTTCGAGGAAAAGCCACGAGCGGGAACGTTTTCGGCCTGGTTGGATGTTGACCCTGGTACGACAGCTCGTCGAGCTAGAGAAGAGGCGACGTGACTACTGTTCTGACCCCCGCGAGCCCCCTGACGGCCGCTGATCGCTGCGACCGCTGCGGCGCCCAGGCATACCTGCGCGTCGTCCTGTTGAGCGGCGGTGAACTGCTCTTCTGCGCCCACCACGGCCGCAAGTTCGAGCCGGAACTCAAGAAGATCGCCGCTGAGATACAGGACGAGACGGAGCGTCTGACCGCCGTTCCCGAAAGCGCCACCGAAGAGGAACGCTGACACCTCGCATCCACGACGAGCCAGCTCCGGCACACCAGGCCGGTGAACGGGCGGTCGCCGCAGCCGACAGGCCGGGGCGACCGCCCGTTCGCGTCACAGGGCCGTCCACGGCCCTTCTGGGGCCTGCTGGGCGGCCCGCACGGACACCCAGGGGTGGGTCTGCCCGCACGGACACCCAGGGGCGGTCGGTCACCTCAGTGGTGGCCGCGCACGGCTGCCGAGGCGGCGGAGATCCGCGTGTAGACGCCGGGGCTACCGGCACGCCCACAGCCGCTCCCCCAGGACACAAGCCCGATGAGCCGCCCCCGGGCGACCAGCGGGCCGCCACTGTCTCCCTGGCAGGCGTCACGCCCGCCTTTCATCTCCCCGGCGCACAGCATGGTCCGGGCGATGTACTTCCCATCGGCACTGCCCGGGTACGCCTTCTCACACACCGCATCGGCCAGCACGCCCACACGCGCCGAGTGCAGCGTGCGGGCGTAGCTGCCCGACCCCGTGGTGTCTCCCCAGCCGTACACGGCGGCGTCCGCGCCCGTCTCGTAGGCGGGGTCCCCCGCTGCCGCCATGGGGATCGTGTAGCCCTGCGGCAGCGGCTCCGCCAGCGTCAGGGCCGCCACGTCGCCGGAGTTCGTATAGCTGTCGTACTCCGGATTCACCCAGACGTCGCGGACCGGGATCTCCACCCCCTCCGCCGAACGGAGGTCCGCACGGCCGGCGATGACCTTCAGGTCTGACATATTGCCCACGGACACTCCGAGCACGGCCTTGCTCATGCAGTGGGCCGCCGTCAGGACCGTCGAGCGCCCGACGGCCACGCCGCCGCAGAACTGCCCCGCACGCGCACTTCCGAACCGGGCGCGGCTGGAGATCGCCACCGCCCACGGACTCTCGGACACATTCACCGGGTGGCCTCCGACGATCACACTGTCGGCCGCCGCTGGTACGGGGGAGACCATCGGCAGGACGGCGCCGACCGCCAGGGCCAGCGCTCCCGTCCACGCTCGGGCGAAGGGACGACGCATACGAGCTCCTCACTCTGGGTTGCCATCGGGTACCCAGAGTGATCCAATCTCGCTCGCCGCGCACCCCACGCACGCGAAAGGCCCGAAGCCGCGTCATTGCGGACTTCGGGCCTTTCGTGGAGTGGCCTCGTGACTGCCGGTGCCTAGTCGAGGTAGTCGCGCAGGACCTGCGAACGCGACGGGTGACGCAGCTTCGACATCGTCTTCGACTCGATCTGACGGATGCGCTCACGCGTCACTCCGTAGACCTTGCCGATCTCGTCGAGAGTCTTGGGCTGCCCGTCCGTGAGGCCGAAGCGCATGGAGACCACGCCCGCCTCTCGCTCGGACAGGGTGTCCAGGACGGAGTGCAGCTGCTCCTGGAGGAGCGTGAAGCTCACCGCGTCGGCCGGCACGACCGCTTCGGAGTCCTCGATGAGGTCACCGAACTCGCTGTCGCCGTCCTCACCCAGAGGGGTGTGGAGGGAGATCGGCTCACGGCCGTACTTCTGGACCTCGATGACCTTCTCCGGGGTCATGTCGAGTTCCTTGGCCAGCTCCTCCGGAGTGGGCTCACGGCCCAGGTCCTGGAGCATCTGGCGCTGGACACGGGCCAGCTTGTTGATGACCTCGACCATGTGCACCGGGATACGGATGGTGCGGGCCTGGTCGGCCATGGCGCGGGTGATCGCCTGACGGATCCACCAGGTGGCGTACGTGGAGAACTTGTAGCCCTTGGTGTAGTCGAACTTCTCGACCGCGCGGATCAGACCGAGGTTGCCCTCCTGGATGAGGTCCAGGAAGAGCATGCCGCGGCCGGTGTAGCGCTTGGCCAGTGAGACCACCAGGCGGAGGTTGGCCTCCAGGAGGTGGTTCTTGGCGCGGCGGCCGTCCTCGGCGATGATCTCCAGCTCGCGCTTGAGCTTCGGCGCGAGCTTGTCGGCGTTGGCCAGCTTGTCCTCGGCGAACAGGCCGGCCTCGATGCGCTTGGCGAGCTCGACCTCCTGCTCGGCGTTGAGCAGCGGGACCTTGCCGATCTGCTTCAGGTAGTCCTTGACGGGGTCAGCGGTGGCGCCGGCCGCGGCGACCTGCTGGGCCGGAGCGTCGTCCTCGTCCTCATCGGACAGGACGAAGCCCTGAGCGCCCTCCTCGGCAGGCTCGCCCTCGCCGGGCTTGCCGGCGGCGGGTGCCTCCTCGGTGGCCTCTTCATCCAGGAGCTCGTCGGCGTCCTTCTTGGAGGCGGACTTCTTGGCCGCCGTCTTCTTGACGGCGGTCTTCTTTGCAACGGCCTTCTTGGCCGTCGTCTTCTTGGCTGCGACCTTCTTCGCGGGCGTGTCCTCGGCGGAGCCGTCCACAGTCGGCGCCTCAGTGGCGGCGGTGGCGGTGGGCTTAGCCGTGGCGGCCTTGGCCGCGACCGTCCTGGTCGCGGTGCGCTTGGCCGGGCTCTTCGCTGCGACGCTCTTGCGGGGGCGCTTAGGCTCCGCGGCACTGACCATCAGCGTCACACCCTCTTCCTCGAGGATCTGGTTGAGGCTGCGCAGAACGTTCTTCCACTGAGTGGCCGGAATCTGGTCAGCTTCGAAGGCACGACGCACGTCATCGCCGGCGATCTGCCCATCAGCCTTTCCCCGCTCGATGAGCGCCATGACAGAGACGGATTCGGCGATCTCCGGCGGGAGCGTACGGGATGTGCTGGCCGACACGAACAACCTCTCGGAACGTTGGAAAACGGCTTCCGGCCCCGTCCATTGTGGACCGGAGCCGACGACCGGCGGCAGGGGATTGGGCCGACGGCGCGGGCGGGGCCTGGGAGCTGGACAGCGCCGCGAACGACGTCTGTATTCCCTCCTCGGCTATCACCTCTTAGGTCATCGCGCTGTTCCTTGGAGCGTTACGCCCAATCTACGTGGCCCGAGTCACACCCCGTAAGTGCTCAAAAACATCCAGACACTGCCATAAGCGACCTATACGCATGCACGAATGATCCCCCGATGCCCTGCAAAGAAACCCCCCACGATCGTGTCGCCGGACCCCGCCGGGCTCTTGAGGAGCCCGCGGAGATCCGGCGACACAGGGAGCGGTGACGGAGCCGTCGACGGCGTACGGATGGGCGTACGCGACGGCTCAGCGCTGCCGCGAGGCGCGCGCACGACCGCGGCGTCGGCGTGGCCGCGCGGTCAGTGCTCGCGCGGGGCGGGCACGACGCGCTCCACCTCGGGGTGGACGGTGAGCAGCTGCCGCATGGCGGCCTCGGCGCCGGCTCCGTCGCCCGCGGCGAGGGCGTCGACGACGCGGGAGTGGTGGACCAGGGAGGCCTCGGTGGGGCGGTCACAGCCGGTGGTCGGCCCGCCCGAGACCTGCAGGGCGGCCGAGACGATGCCGGAGAGGTGCTCCAGCATGCGGTTGCCCGCGACCTGGATGAGCAGCGAGTGGAACTCCGCGTCGGCGCGGGAGAAGGTGATCGCGTCTCCCTGGGCCAGCGCGTGCCCCATGATCTCCACCATGTCGGCGAGACGCTGCTGCACCTCCTCGCGACCGTGCCCGGCGGCGAGGCGGGCGGCGAGGGGCTCGATCATCCACCGCAGCTCGCCGAGTTCGCGCCGCTGGTGGTCGCGCTGCGGTCCGAAGGCCCGCCATTCGATGATGTCGGGGTCGAGCAGGTTCCAGTCGCTGACGGGCCGCACGCGCGTGCCGACGTTGGGCCGGGCACTGACGAGGCCCTTGGCCTCGAGCACGCGCAGGGACTCGCGGACGACGGTGCGGGAGACCTCGAAGCGCTGGCCGATCTCTTCGGGTACGAGCGGGCGGTCGGCGCCGAGGTCACCGGAGACGATCATCTGGCCCAGCTGCTGGACGAGTTGGCCGTGCAGTCCGCGGCCGCGATTTCCGGCGGTGCGCCGACCCACCCGCCCCAGTTCCTGGTCGGCGCCGTCCCACACGGGCGGGACGAGGCGCTCGCCGCCGGAGGACTCGGCGAAGGGGTATCGGTCGAGGTCGCCCGGGCCGGCGAGACCGGAGTCGGCGGAGCGGGCGGTGGTCATCATGGTGTGCGCAAGGGTACTCACGGATCAGTTGTCGGCTCTGCTTCCAACTCCCTTGAGGTCTTTGGTGAAAAGCACACGAAAGGGTGATCGCTTACCCCGCCGCAATTGACGCCTTATCGGAAAGAAATGGACGTCATCCAGGGGCTTGCGCACAGCCCGGCGCTGGAAGACGGCGGACGGTCGTCATCGGACCCTGGTGCGCATCGCCGTGAGCAGATATGCGCAGAGCAGAGCGGTCAAGGACAACATCAGTGCAGTGCCCACAGGTTGAGCGATCATGCGTACCCCCGCCGCCAAGTACCGCTCGGCACCGAACGGCCACTGCACCAGAGCGAGGTCCCGAAGCCGCCCCGGAAGCCCGGCAGCCGATCGCACGGACGGCCCCGCGACGGCCTTCTGTACGAGCGGTACGACGACGATCGGCACCGCGAGCACGGCAGCGAGCCCTGCAGTCGTGGACCGGAAGACACCAGCGGCCAGCACTCCGGCCCAGGCGCATCCCGTCACCAGAGCTGCCCAACTGGTGCTCAGGGAAAGCCAGTCAGCGGGAACTTTCGTGAGCTCGTCTCCGTATACAAGGTGGAGCAGCAAGGCGTCGGAGGCCACCGCGAGGGTTCCCAGGAGCAGCGCCGTGGCGGCCGCGACGAGCAGTTTTGCGCCAAGCATCCCAAGACGGCGCGGCACGGTGCCCCGGTCCGCGGCGAGTGCGGGGTGGCGGAATTCGTCGCCGAAGGCGAGGGCCCCCAGCAGCCCTGCGCCAAGAGCCGCGGGCGGCAGCGGAAGTTCGCCGGGCCAGGCGGAGAGAAGGCGCTGCTGCGACGTGTGCCCCGCCCGCGCCAGGAAAACGCAGAGCAGAGCGGAGGTGGCGAGCACGAAGGCGAGGGTGAGATATCCGGTGCCGACGCCCGTCAGACGGCGCACCTCGTAGCGCAAGGGGCGCAGGGGGCTGCGGCTGGGGCGGACGGTGATGGGCGGGGGCAGGGAGGACAGCGCGTCGCGGGGAGCGGGCGCGCCCGGAGAGGGTGCGGTTGAGAGAGCGGTGAGGTACGTGGCGCCGCTGTTGAACGGAACAGTGTCGTCGGCCTCAAGCGGGGGCAGGGGGGCTGCGCCGGTCGATGGGGGCAGCAGCTCCTCGGCTCGGGCCTGAGCTTCGGCTACGGCATCGGCTTGAGCCTGAGCTTCGGCTTGGGCCTGAGCCTCGGCCTCGGCTTCGGTAGTGGATCTCGTAGAGAGCTCGGCCGGGTCTGCAGCAGGGAGCTCGCGAGGGGCTCCGCCGGAGGTCGCGGCCAGCCGTTGTGTGACCTCGGCCGGGTCGCCCTCCGTGGTTGCGGCGGGGACAGCGGTCGGGATGGGGGCGGCAGGGGCGGAGGGGGGAGGGACGGGGGCGGGGGCGGGGACGTCGCACGGGTGGGGTTGGGTCTGTGTCGCAGAACCGGCCGAGGGTCCGAGCAGCACCGCGGACAGCGACTGCTTCAGCGGACCCGTATCTCCGACCTCGTCGGCGAGTTGGTGGACGAGGATGCCGTGCCGGTACGCGGTCTCCCCCACGTCGGCGCAGTTGCTTCCGTATACGGACAGCCTGTTGCCGCCCTCCTTGACCACCTCGATGGAGCGCTGCCTCGCGCGGGCCTCTTTGGTGAGGAGCGCGGCGAGGCGGGCGGCGTACGGGCTCTGGACGGCGACGCGGGGGCGGAGCCTGGTCCGCGCGAAGTCCGTGGCCTCCTGGTCGGCGACGAGCCGCCCCGCCTCCAGAGTGACGACGCGGTCGGCGGCCCGGGCAGCCTCCTTGGGGTCGTCCGTGGTGAACAGGACGGTTCCCCCCTGACCGGCGTGGGCACGCAGAATTCCGTGCAGCCATGCGCCTTCCCGGACCGAGAGTCCGTCGCCCGGCCCGTCCAGGATGAGGGTGTGCGGGTCGGCGAGCAGCGCGCAGGCCAGCCCCAGGCGACGGTCCATGCCGCGCGAGAGGGTGCCGAGGCGCTGGTCCCGGAGGCTGACGAGGCCGACGACTTCCAGGACGTCGTCGGCGCGCTGAACGGGCACTCCCGCGGCCGCGCACAGCATGCGCAGATGACCGCGGACCGAGCGCGCCGGATGCCCCGGGACCTCGCCCAGAAGAGCGCCCACCTCACGCGCCGGGTGCGCGATGCGGTGCAGGGGGCGGCCTCTGAAATAGGTGATTCCGCGGCCCTGTTGGAGTTCGAGCATCAGCCGCAACGCCGTGGTCGTATCGGCGGTGTCGACGCCGAGCAGCGCCGTGACACGGCCGGTGCGTGCCTCGAAGGACACGTCGTCCACGGCGGGCGGGAGCTCCTGGCGGGGATTGCTGGTCAGTCCGATGGCCTGGATCATCGCTTCTCTCGCAGGATGTGCGACCGCGCGGCGGCCGGGGCCCATCCGCCGATTCGGGGACGGACGAACCCCGCGGGTACAGCAGCAAGATAACGCGATATTTACGGCTTTTCGGTCAGGGTGCGGGCGCGGCGGCCTGGCCCTCCGATACCTGCCGGACAGTTCGCCCCCAGCGGGGCCGCTCGGTGGCAGGGCGCGCGACCGTCAGACCTCGGGGCGCAGCATCGGCGGGTTGAGAAGCGTCGCGCCGCCCGCGCGGAAGAGCTGGGCGGGGCGGCCGCCCTGTCGGGTGGTCGTTCCGCCGGTGGGCACGAGGAAGCCCGGGGTGCCCGTGACCTTGCGGTGGAAGTTGCGCGGATCGAGGACGACGCCCCAGACAGCCTCGTACACCCGTCGCAGCTCACCGACGGTGAACTCGGGCGGGCAGAAAGCTGTCGCGAGCGAGGAGTACTCGATCTTGGACCGGGCGCGCTCCACACCGTCCGCGAGGATCTGGGCGTGATCGAAGGCGAGCGGTGCCGCCTGCTCGTCCTCGCGGCCGAATCCCCCCTGCCTGAGCAGAGCCTCGACCGGCGCCCAGCGCGCGCTGTGCGCGTCGCCGCCGGGCCGGGGCGCGGGGAGGTCCGGGGCGAGCGCGAGGTGAGCAACGCTCACGACGCGCATGCGCGGATCGCGCTTCGGGTCCCCATAGGTCGCGAGCTGTTCGAGGTGCGCTCCATTGGCCTGGGCCGGAGCGCTGGGGTCGTGGGCACACAGGCCCGTCTCCTCGATCAGCTCACGCGCGGCCGCAGCCGAGAGATCCTCATCGGCTCGTACGAAGCCTCCAGGGAGCGCCCAACGCCCCTGGAACGGCTGCTCGCCACGCCGCACGGCCAGCGCGCAGAGCGCGTGACGGCGCACGGTCAGCACGACCAGGTCGACGGTGACTGCGAAGGGCGGGAAGGCCGACGGGTCGTAGGGCGACATGCCGCGATCATAGTCGTCTGCCTGACGATAAACACCTCCTTCGCCCATTGCTTCCCAGTTCGAGGACCCCGGCGGCCCGTGGGCTCCGCCGAGTCGAGGAGTCAGTGCACCGGCCCGTCCACCGGTCCTCCCGGAGCAGCGAGGTCACACTCCCAACTGCAGCCCCTCAGCTGCCTCCTCGACCATGGCGAGGCCGAGTCGGCTCAGGCGTACGGAGAACGGGGCGCCCGCGACATTCAGTGCGCTCAGTCCCAGCTCCCCCAGGGGAGCGCTGTGGACCGGGCTCAGGGTCACCGTGCCGCTCGGCGCGTCGGGCCGGATTCCGGCGAGCGCCACGAGCACGTGCACTCCGGCGGCCGCGGCGGTGGCCGCCGGGCGGCAGGCGGCCGGGTGCGGCAGCGGAGTCCCGCCCTCGGTGCGCTGCTCCCCCGCGTACATCTCCGGCAGGCGGTGGCCGAAGAACTCGGCTGCCGAGAGCATGCCGCGCAGCAGCGAATTTGCCTCCTTCTCGTAACCCGCCGCGGCCAGTCCCGCGACGGCGACCGCCGTCTCCTGCACCCGGACCGCTCCGCCCCGGTGCCCGAAGGGGTTGTACATGGGCTCCTTCGCGCCCAGGCTGCGGAGCCCCCAGCCGGAGTCCATGGCGGGGCCCCCGAGCAGCCGGGCGAGCTGCTCGGTCCGCACTTTGTCGAGCAGCCCGGGGGCGAGCACGCCCGACCCGAGCAGGCCGGTGTCCAGAAGGTGGGCCGCGCCTCCCGTGAGGTGCGGAACGGGCCTCCCGTCGGCCAGGCGGGCAGCGGCCGGTCTGCCGCCCGCTCTGTCGTCCACCCAGAACTCCTCCCGGAACGCGGTCCGCAGCCGCGCCGCCCACTGCCGCAGACCGGCGGCGTCCGCGCGGCCGTGCGCGTCGAGCAGGTCGGCGCCGAGCAGTGCGGCTCTATGCGCGTGCGCCTGGATCTCGCTGCGCGCGAGGCTGCCGGTCGGGCGGATGTCTTGGGGGGCGAAACCACCCTGGGTCTCGGGTCTGGTCTGGGATACGGGTCTGGCCTGGTGCGCGGGTACGGGCCGGTGCGCGGGTACGGGCTGGTGCGCGCCGGGGTGGGTGTCAGGCAGGAACACGCCGTCTCCCACCGCGGTCCGCAGCCACCGAAGGCACCGCTCTGCCGCCGGCAGCAGCTCCTCGACCTCTTGTGCGGGCAGCCCCCAGCGCCACGCTTCGGCGAGGAGCACCGGGAAGAGCAGGGTCGCCTCGGTGCCCGTACAGCCGGGTGGCAAGTGGGGGCCCGCGTCCCTCAACGGCCCCGGGATCATGCCCGACCGGTGTCCAGCTCCCGTGAGTTGGCTGCGGGCCAGGGTGCGCAGCGTCCCTGCGGCGAGCCGCGTGCCCAGGGGCAGGGCCATCCGGGCGGCGGCGAGCGCCTCGGCCGGCGCGAGACCACAGCGCCACGGTGCCCCTGCGGCCGGATACATGTCGGCCGGATGCTCGGCGTCGCGCAGCAGCAACGCCTGCAGGTCCTCCACTGACCGGTCGAGAAGTGGCTGGACCCTGGGGTCGTCGCCGACCGCCCGAGCTCCGCCGAAGAACCGCATCCCGCCGTGGTTCGCCGCGCGGACCGGCCCGGCGCCATCGGCCCGTACCCGTAGCTCCACGCTCCGGGAGCCGCCCGGCGGCAGGTCCATTTCCCACCGCAGCAGTCCGGCGGAGGCCATGGCGTCGTGGGGGGCGGGGTCGGCCGTGACCACGCAGTGGGCCGTGGCCGAGGACCACCGCATGCCGGAGTCGTACACGCTGGCGGGCAGTTCGGGGCCGGCCCTGCCCGAGGCGACCGCGCCCACCTCGGCGAGATCCGTGCCGAGCGAGATCTCGACGGGCAGCCGGAGAGGTCGCCCGGACGAGCTGTGCAAGGTGATCCGCTCCGTGCCGTCCGCGTACCGGAGCCGTTCGATGACGAGTTCCGGGTCGGGACCGCTGTCCGTCGGGAGGCGCAGCGTCGCGACGAACCGGGCGCTGTCCGCCGACAGCATGCGGGCCTGTACGGCGACGGGGTCCCGCCCCGCCACACGCACCTGGCAGCGGGACAGAGTCCGGCGTCCCGCGCGGTAGAAGCCTTCCAGACCTTGGCCGGTCAGTTGCCCCTGGTCCGTCGAGATCGCGAGGGCCGGCAGGGCGACGCAGGTCAGCACGGCGTGCGCGGGCGGGAGTTCGGCGGGGCGGCGCGGTACCGGGGTCGGCGTCCGGGCCGGGACGCCGGGCAGGGGCGTGCGGGTCCGCACGGCCCGCCGGGGCCCTTCTCTGTCGAAGCCGGAAGGCGGAACGGGAAGAGACATGAGGCAGCTTCTTCTGCGTTGTCTGCGCTGGGGGAAGTCGCAGGAGATGCGACGGCGCGACCCTGCTGCGGGTACCGCCACTCAGGTGAACGGGCCGACCCCGCTCCGAGTCACGCCCGCACGTCCGGAAGCCGCCCATGTGGCCCCGGTCCCGGTCTCTCCGGCGTGCCATGGCTGACCGTAGCCATGCCGCCCACGTTCTCCGGCTTGCGCACCACCAGAGCCGCGCGCTCATCGGTCGTCCCGCGCGCTGCGTCGAATGGTGCGGCGGCGGTTTTGCGGCCCGGTACCCGAACTGCCTGAGGTTCGGGTGCTTCCGAAGGTCCGAGGGCCACCGGAGGCCTGGGAGCTGCGGACTTCTTCGCCGATCGAGCGCGGGAGTCGGCGGCGGCGCCGACGGGAAGTGGCGTTTGGCGCCGCCTCTGAGTCTTCTGGGTCGCCTGACTTTTCTGCTGCACGCGTCTCTTTTTCTTTTGCAGCTTCTGTCTTCTCTGCGGCCTCTGCCTTCTCTCCAGCTCCCGTCTCTTGCGCCTTGTCTACGCCCTTTGCTTCATCTGCTTCTTCTGCTTCTCGTCGGCTCTCCTCCTCACGGTCGTCGCGCTCCCTCCGCAGGCAGCGGCGAATCGACTCCGGGTCCACGTCTTCGTTGCAGGCCTGGTTGAGGAGCAGGGCGAAGGCGTATCCGGGGTCGGCGGCCAGTGCAAGGTGCAGGGCCTCCTGGCCCTCCGCGACGTCGCCGAGCGACCAGGCGACCCAGCCCGCGAGGGACAGCGGAGCCGCCGCGTGCTCCGTGTACGCGCCGACGCAGCGCCGGGACAGGGCCCTCCAGAGGCGCAGCGCGGGCGGCGCCTCGGCGCCCTCCATCCACTCCGCCGCACGGTCACGGGTCGTCCGGACCTGGAGGCCGAGGATCAGCGCGGCCGCTTCGTCGTGCGCGATCAGCTCGTCGTCCCTGCGGTCCGTATCGAGTGTGTCGACGACCGGGGGCACCGCGGCCAGGCGCGCCATGACCCGACGGGCCAGGTCGAGCGTTTCGGCCGCGACGCCCTCGTTCTCTCCGCGCCGGTTCTCACCAAGTTGGTTTTCACCAAGTTGGTTTTCACCGTGTTGGTTCTCGGTGGTCAGGCGGTCTTCGTCGCCCCAGTCCATCTCGTTCAGCATCCTGGGGATGAGAGTGAGGCCGGCCGCGTCGAGCGCGCGCTCCTGGTCCGCAGCCGCGGCGGTCTGCCAAGGGGCGAGTCGGCCCCTGATCTCACTTTGCGTGGTGCCGGCTCGAACCCCCACATAGGTCGTCGCGGCGGCCAGGACCGAGGTGCCCGGCCTGAGCAGGGGCATGCCTTCCGGCGGGCAGCACTGGGCGTTCGGGCAGCAGTAGGTCCAGAAGCGCCCCTCGGAGATGCACACGACCTCGAACACCGGGACGTCGAGACGGCCGCACGCCGTGCGCAGCGCCTGGGCCAGCGGCCGCAGACGCTCCATTACCCTTTGCGGGGACTCCGTGCCCACAGGGTCCTGGCAGAGGAAGGCCACGACGCCGTCCGGGCGCTCTCCCCTCCTCTCGCAACCGCTCACCAGGCATTGGGCCAGTTGTTCCGCGACGCACGGCCAGTCCTCCGCGCGCCCGGGAACTCCGAGGCGCACACGGCCGCCGAACCGCCCCCGCGCCCCATGCAAGGCGATGAGCACGATGCTCTCCTCGGGCTTGAAGCCGAGCAAGTGCGGCAAGGCGTCGGCCAGTTCGGCCGGGGTGCGCAGGGTGACCGTCGGCTCGTCGAACGAATTCCTCGGACGGGCTGGGCCGTTGGGGCCGATCGGGTCGGCTGCTTCGCTGTGGTTCTTCGTCATGCGCCGACTCTCCCGCGGATCGCAGGATTCCGGTTGACCCTGTGGATAACCCCGATCAGGGGCACGCCAAGAGTTATCCACAGCCAGAGAGGGTGACTAGCCCTCCCGCCCCTCTCCGGCGCACAGTTGGTCTCGAGCAGCCCTCACCGCATTCGCCGCACCCGCCGGCCCCACCCCCACCCCGATCAACAGTTCACCGCACAAGCAGAACCGAGAGGCAGGCCGCATCGACACACCACTCAGACCCAGCACCCAACGACCGACGACCATTAATTAGGTTAGGCTAAGCTAAGGCCAACTTGGCAGTCGGAGCCAGCGGCGCGCGCGTTTCAGGGGAGGGACATCACCCATGGGCTTACCCGGCATCGGCTCCTATCCGATGCCGGACCGCACGGCCCTCCCTCGGTCGCACGGCTCCTGGAGGATCGATCCGATGCGTGCCGCGCTGCTCGTGCACGACATGCAGAACCACTTCGTCGGCGCGTTCCCGACAGGACGCTCCCCCGTGGTGGAACTCGTCGACAACGTCGCGACACTCCGGGAGCTGGCGGGGACGCTGGGCATGCCCGTCGTCTTCAGCGCGGAGCCTGCGGGGCAGGCTCCCGGCCCTGCGCTGGGCCGCACGCAGCGGCATGGTCTGCACCACGGACGGGCTGCTGCGCGGCCTGATCCTGCACAGGGAGCCGAATAACGCCTGAGCCAGGCGTGTCACATGCGGGGAACGCGCGTCGCATGCGGGGAACAGCATGTCGCATGCGGAGAGCGGCGTGTCGCAGCACAGATACGGACACCACGAGAGACGGAGATCATGACAGTACGGGCCGCGGTGGCCGGAGCGAGTGGCTATGCCGGTGGGGAGATCCTCCGCCTGTTGTCGTCACATCCGGAGGTCGAGATCGGCGCGGTGACCGCGCACAGCAGTGCGGGGCGGAGTCTCGGGGAGGTGCAGCCGCACCTGGCCGCCGTCGCGGGCCGGGTCCTGACGGAGACGTCGGCGGCGCGTCTGCGGGGCCATGACGTCGTGTTCCTCGCCCTGCCGCACGGCCAGTCCGCCGAGCTGGCCCGGCAGTTGGCGGACGACACCCTCGTCGTGGACTGCGGGGCGGATTTCCGGTTGCGCGAACCGGCCGACTGGGAGCGGTTCTACGGCACCCCGCATGCCGGAACCTGGCCCTACGGGTTGCCTGAACTGCCGGGGGCGCGGGATGGGTTGAGGGGGGCCCGCCGTATCGCCGTACCGGGGTGCTACCCGACAGCCGTGACCCTGGCGCTGTATCCGGCCTTCCTGGCGCAGCTGGTGGAACCGGAGGCCGTCGTCGTCGCCGCCAGCGGTACGTCGGGGGCGGGCCGGGTGGCCAAGCCTCATCTGGTCGGCTCCGAGGTGATGGGGTCGATGTCGCCGTACGGAGTCGGGGGCGGCCACCGGCACACGCCGGAGCTGACCCAGAACCTCTCCCAGGTCGCGGGCGAGCGCGTCTCCGTGTCCTTCACCCCGACTCTGGCGCCCATGCCCCGGGGCATCCTGGCCACCTGCTCGGCACGCCTTCGCCCCGGCCTGACGGCACATGCCGCTGAGGACGACGCACGCGCCGCGTACGAGACGGCCTACGCCGACGAGCCGTTCGTACACCTGTTGCCGCCCGGCACCTGGCCGTCCACCGCCGCCGTCCTCGGGTCCAACACCGCTCGAATACAGGTGACCGTGGACGCGGACGCCCGTCGGCTCATCTGCGTCAGCGCGATCGACAACCTGACCAAGGGCACCGCCGGTGGCGCGGTGCAGAGCATGAACGTCGCCCTCGGCCTGCCGGAAGGCATGGGCCTGCCCATGAATGGAGTGGCTCCGTGAGCGTGACCGCTGCCCGTGGATTCCTCGCGAGCGGACTGTCCGCCGGGATCAAGGGGTCCGGTGACCCGGACCTGGCGCTGGTGGTGAACAGCGGGCCGTCGGACGCGGCGGCCGCCGTGTTCACCTCGAACCGGGTGCAGGCCGCTCCCGTGCGATGGTCCCGGCGCGCGGTGGCCGACGGCTCGCTGTCCGCGGTCGTGCTCAACTCCGGCGGGGCCAACGCCTGTACGGGTCCCGCAGGTCAGGCCGATGCCCGGACGATGGCCGAGTGCACGGCGCGGGCGGTCGGCGCCGAGGCCGGCCGGATCGCGGTGTGCTCGACCGGGCTCATCGGCGTTCCGCTGCCCATGGACCGGGTGACGGCGGGCATCGACGCCGCCGCCGCACGACTGTCGGACGAGGGCGGCGAGGACGCGGCCGTGGCGATCAAAACGACCGACTCGGTGCACAAGACGGCGGTCGTGTCCGGTCCCGGCTGGACCGTGGGCGGCATGGCGAAGGGTGCGGGCATGCTCGCCCCCGGCCTCGCGACCATGCTGGTGGTGCTCACCACGGACGCCGACGTGCGCGCGTCCGAGCTCGACTCCGCGCTCAGGGAAGCGGTGCGTACCACCTTCGACCGGGTCGACTCGGACGGTTGTATGTCCACCAACGACACCGTGCTGCTGCTCGCGTCAGGGGCCTCCAGGGTTCGGCCGGATCCGGCCGCGTTCGCGGAGGCCGTGCACGGCGTGTGTCTCCATCTGGCGCAGCGGCTCATCGCGGACGCGGAAGGCGCTTCGAAGGAGATCGAGGTGCGGGTGGTCGGCGCGGCTTCGGAGCGGGATGCCGAAGAGGTGGGCAGGTCGGTGGCCCGGAACAATCTCCTCAAGTGCGCTTTGCACGGCGAGGATCCGAACTGGGGGCGGGTGCTGTCGGCGATCGGCACGACCTCCGCCGTCTTCGATCCGGACCGCCTGGATGTGGCGATCAACGGCGTCCTGGTGTGCCGGGACGGGGCGGCCGGGGAGCCCCGGGACACGGTGGACCTGTCGGAGCGTCAGGTGACCGTCACCGTCGACCTGCGTTCCGGGACGGCGGCGGCGACGATCTGGACGAACGATCTCAGCGCTGCGTACGTCCACGAGAACAGCGCGTACAGCTCGTGAACGGGGTAGGGGCAGACATGCGAACGGTCGTCGGCGGGCACGGACACGCGGACGTAGGTGTGAGTGGGGGTGCGGGAGCGAGTTCAGGTACGGGTGCGGGTACGAGTTCAGGTGCGGGTACGGGTACGGGTACGGGTACGGGTGTGAGTTTCGGTCCCTCCACCTCGAAAGCGCACGGGCCCATACCGGAGGGCCTGCTCGGCAGCGTGGTCGTCGTCAAGTTCGGCGGCAATGCCATGGTGGACGCGAGCCTGCAGCGGACGTTCGCCCGGGACGTCGTGGAGCTGTGGCAGGCGGGGCTGCGTCCAGTCGTCGTGCACGGAGGTGGGCCGCAGATCAGCGCGATGCTCGACCGCCTGGAGCTGGAAACCCGCTTCGAGGCGGGCCTGCGGGTGACCACTCCGGAGACGATGGAAGTGGTCCGCATGGTGCTGACCGGCCGCGTCCAGCGGGAATTGGTCGGCCACATCAACGCGCACGGGCCCTTCGCCGTGGGAATGACGGGCGAGGACGCGCACACGATGACGGCCGCGCGGCGGCCCGCCTGGGTGGACGGCCGACCGGTGGACATCGGTCTCGTCGGCGACGTCGTGGACGTGAACCCGAGCATGATGCGCAGCCTTCTGGAGCAGGGGCACATACCGGTGGTCTCGCCCGTGGCCCGCGGTGAGGAGGGCGAGGTCTACAACGTCAACGCCGATCTCGCGGCCTCGGCCCTGGCCGTGGCTCTCGACGCCGAACGCCTCGTCATGCTGACCGATGTGGAGGGGCTGTACGCGGACTGGCCGCACAGCACCGAGGTGATCGAGCGGCTGACGACCGACGCGCTGGACGGAATGCTGCCCGGCCTCGCGAGCGGGATGCTGCCGAAGATGGAGGGCTGCCTGCGGGCTGTGCGCGGGGGTGTGCGCAAGGCTCACGTGGTCGACGGGCGCGTTCCGCATGCGGTGTTGCGGGGTCTCCTGGACGAGACCGGGCCCGGCACGACGGTGGTTCCTTCCGGCAGCGAGGCCGACGTGCGCGTGGCTGTGGTCCCTGCGGCCGACGCGGGGCCCGAGAGTGTTGAGAGCCTGCCCCTCGCCTCTCTCTGACCCGTCCGATCCGTCCTCTGCCCCGTCCGATCCGTCCCATTGGCCCAGTCCATCCAAGGGGGGCTCCGGAACCGCGGCTGGGCCTCGCGGCGTCTCGGATTCGGAACATGGCTGATCCCTCATGACATGTTCCGGGACAGGAACACACGACTGAGGTGGGGACGGTGGGGATGGCGTCGCTCGCAGAGCTGCTCGGGGAGCTCAAGGCGCGGTCAGGTCTCAGCTATGGAGTGCTGGGCGAGCGACTTCACATGAGTTCCTCCGCGTTGCACCGGTACTGCAGCGGGGATGCGGTGCCCGCACAGTTCGCCTTGGCGGAACGGTTCGCACGGGTCTGCGGGGCGACGCGGGAGGAACTGGTGGAGGTTCACCGGCGTTGGGTCCTGGCCGATGCGGCTCGGGGGCGGAGGGCGGAGGCCGGACCTGCCGCCTCCGCTCTCCTGACGCCCGCCCCCGAAACGGAGTTGAAGCCGGAACCCGAACCGGAACCCGAGTCGAAGGCTGGGCCGGAGCTGGGATCAGAGACACGGGTGCTCTCCCTGTTCCGCAAGCGACGCACCCTCGTGCTCGCAGCCGCCGTCATCGCCGTGGTCGTCGCGATCAGCTCCGTCGTTCTCGCCGTGAACGCCAGAGGTGACGGCGGCAAGGGCAAGCACGGCCAGGGCGTGGACCCCGCCGCCTCGTCGGACCCGAGTGCCTCGTCGTCCGGCCGGTCCGGCAAGGGTGACGGCCAGGACGAACCCGAGGGCAAGGGCAAGTCCCACGGCAAGGAGTCGTCCCCCAGAGCGGGGATGCCGGGCGGTGGCCAGGGCGGGAACGGCGGTCCTTCCGGCCTGGGTTCCGAGGGGCACGAGAACTCCGGGACCTCAGAGAGGTTAGAGGGGTCAGAGGGGTCAGAGGGCTCAGGGAAAGGCAGGCAGGCGCCCGGCGCCTCGGGAGGTGGCGGCAAAGGCCCCGCGTCCGGTGGCGCGCGGCACAAGGGTCCCGGCTCGCCTCTGGCCGCACGCACCAGGCCCTACGCCGACGAGTTCGACGCCGACTGCGTGCAGAGTTTCCTGGTGAACCGCCGCGCCGGTCAGGTGCCGAAGCCGCCCATGCCGCAGGACACGCCCGCCTGGGTGGGCGAACTCGGTGCCGTCCCGGCCCGCGACCAGTACCTCCAAGTCACCCTGCAGGGCACGGGCAAGGCGCCTGTCGTCCTGGAGAAGATGAACGTACGCGTGCAGAGCCGTGGCGCGCCGCCGCCCTGGAACACCTTCCACATGAAGACCCACTGCGGCAAACCGGTGGAGACCAAGTCCTTCACCGTCGACCTGGATGCCTCGGCACCGAGGGCCACGCCCGTCGCGGGCCAGCGTGGCTTTCCGTACAAGGTCAGTGAGAGCGATCCGCTGGTCTTCTACATCACTGCGCGGGCCGAAAAGCACGATGTCCGGTGGGATCTGGAACTGCGGTGGTCCAGCGGTGGCCGACACGGGACGTTGCGCATCGACGACCAGGGCAAGCCGTTCCGTACCAGCGGCTCGGCGGGGCGCCCCGCCTACCGGTGGGGGGGTTACGACGGGTGGCTGAGGGGTCGCTACTAGAACTGAACCCCAGCCCCCTTATCGCCCCATCACCCCCTGCTCACAGACCCATCGTCAGAATCCGTGCGCCGCGCCGCGGATCGAGGGAGGCCGCCCAGGAAGCGGGCGCGCGGCGCACGGTCGTGGGGGTGAAGCCGTAGCGGAGGAACAAGTCGCCGCCGCCGGTCGTCGCCGTGAACAGCACGCCGAGCGACTGGGCGCGTGCGACGGCCAGTACGGCGCGCAGGAGTCCGCCTCCCACGCCGCGCCCCTGCCTGTGTCCGGCCACGCAGAAGTTGTAGAGAATGCCCGCGGGACCGCGGGCCTCCCCAGGTTCCGCCGGGTGCACGCGCAGGCCCACGCAGCCCTCTAGTGGGCCGCCGGGGACGTCCGCCACGAAGAAGTCTTCAGCTTGGGCGGCGTACAGCGAGGCCGGTCGTTTCCGCAGCGCGCCCGAGCGTACGAAGGGCTGGGAGAGGGCGACGAGTGCGGCGGCGTCCTCCTCGCGGGCGGAGCGCACCGTGGGCGTCCGCCCGGGGAGCGCGGGCATGAGCGGGGCAGGGCGCGGCGTAGCCGTGATCAAGGCTTACCTTCCTCGGTTCCACGGGCGAAGGACGGCTCGTCGCCGTGCCACTTCCCCGACGACCGAGCAAAGTAAGGCTAGCCTTACCTAACCGACGAGTCCAGTTGGCCCGAAGCGCCCACGCCTGAGGCGCCCGATGCGCCCGATGCGCCCGATGCGCCCGGCCGAGAAGCGGGGAGATGCGCGCCGCACGCCAGAGAGCGTCACCGCGTCACGGCGTCACACGTCACGACGTCGAGGCGTCGCGGCAAAGAGAAAGGCAAGAGGGAGTTCCCACCTCTTGCCACTCTCAACTTATAGCTCACTGGGGGGCTTGCGGCAAGGCCCCGGTCGTACCGCACAATCACTGGCCTCGGATCGGAGCTGATGACGTGAACCCCCAGGCCACCAGTGCTTTCAACCTTCCCGCCAACCTCTCGGCCAAGGCCGACACCGCGTTGATCGACGCGGACGACCGGCACTTCGCGGCCATCGCGGAGAGCCTCGACCAGACCATCACCGAACTCTCCGGCCGTCTCGACGACTTGCGCAAGGCTCCCGGCGGCATCGGCCGCGAGGCGATGGACCGGGACTCGGAGATCCACCGGGTGAGCGGCCGTCTGCGGGCGCTGCGCCGCTTCGGCCTCGACCTGTGCCTGGGACGCGTCGTCACCGCGGATAACGTCACGGATGACGTCACGGACGGCACCGAGCCGCTGTATATCGGGCGCCTCGGCCTCACCGACAGCGAGGGCCGTCGGCTCCTGGTCGACTGGCGCTCCCCCGCCGCCGAGCCGTTCTTCGCGGCGACCCACGCCAATCCGATGGGGCTTGCGAGCCGCCGTAGGTACCGCTGGACCGGCGGCCGGATCAGCGACTACTGGGACGAGGTGTTCACCGCCGACGGGCTCGAACAGCACGCGGCGCTCGACGACCAGTCCGCGTTCATCGCCAGCCTGGGCGGCAACCGCTCGGCCCGGATGCGCGACGTGCTCGGCACGATCCAGGCCGACCAGGACGCCATCATCCGTGCGGGTTCGCGTGGCGCCCTCGTCGTCGACGGTGGTCCGGGCACGGGCAAGACCGTGGTCGCGCTGCACCGTTCCGCCTACCTCCTCTACTCCGACCCGCGCCTCGGCCACCGCCGCGGCGGCGTGCTCTTCGTCGGCCCGCACGAGCCTTACCTGGGCTATGTCGCCGACGTCCTGCCCAGCCTCGGGGAGGAGGGCGTGCAGACCTGCACCCTGCGGGACCTCGTCACCGAGGGCGCGGCGGCGGCGCCCGAGACCGATCCGGACGTGGCCCGCCTCAAGTCGTCCGCGGACATGGTGAAGGCGATCGAGAAGGCCGTCCTGTTCTACGAGGAGCCGCCCACCGCGGCCATGACGGCCACGACGGCCTGGTCCGACGTCCGGGTGAGCGCCGGTGACTGGGCCGAGGCGTTCCGGGCGCCCGGTCCGGGCACCGCGCACAACGAGGCGCGCGAACAGATCTGGGAGGAACTGGCCACGATCCTGATGGACAAGCTGGGCATGGACGAGGGGGAGGACGGCGTCTCGGCGGACATGTTCCTCCGGTCGCTGCGCCAGGACAGGGAACTGGTCACGACCCTGCATCGCGCGTGGCCGCTGCTCGAGGCCGCCGACGTGGTCTCCGACCTGTGGACGGTCCCCGCCTATCTGCGGATGTGCGCGCCCTGGCTCGGCCGGGACGACATGGCGAAGCTGCGGCGCAAGGACGCCCCGCAGGCCTGGACGGTCTCCGACCTCCCGCTGCTCGACGCGGCGCGGCAGCGGCTCGGCGACCCGGAGGCGGCGCGGCTGAGACGCCGCCAGGCCGTCGCGGTCGCCGCCGAACGCGAACGCATGTCGCTCGTCATCGACGACATCATCTCGGCGGCCGACTTCAACTCCGCCGGTGACGACAGCGAGGGCGCGGTGCGGATGCTGCGCGGAAAGGATCTGCAGGACAGCCTGATCGACGAGAGTGCGCTGCCCACCGCCGACCCGGACCGCCTCGCGGGGCCGTTCGCGCACGTCGTCGTGGACGAGGCCCAGGAACTGACCGATGCCGAATGGCAGATGCTGCTGCTGCGCTGCCCCTCGCGGAGTTTCACCATCGTCGGGGACCGCGCCCAGGCGCGGCACGGGTTCTCCGAGTCGTGGGAGGAACGACTGCGGCGGGCCGGCGTCGACCGGATCAAGCTGGCCTCCCTCAGCATCAACTACCGCACGCCGGAAGAGGTCATGGCGGAGGCCGAGCCGGTCATCCGGGCCGCGCTCCCCGACGCCAACGTGCCCACGTCCATCCGCAGCAGCGGCATTCCGGTCGTCCACGGGCCGGTGACGGAGCTGGACGCGGTCCTCGACGCGTGGCTCGGCGAGCACGCCGAAGGGGTCGCCTGCGTCATCGGCGATCCCACGTTCCGGGCGAGGCCGCGGGTGCGGTCGCTGACTCCGGAGCTGTCGAAGGGGCTCGAGTTCGACCTGGTCGTCCTCGTCGACCCGGAGGCGTTCGGCGAGGGCATCGAGGGCGCGGTCGACCGCTATGTCGCGATGACCAGGGCGACCCAGCGACTCGTCGTCCTCACAAGTTCCTGACCACAAGTCCCTGACCACCAGTTCCTGACCACAAGTTCCTGACTGCAAGTCCCTGACTGCAAGTCCCTGACTGCAAGTCCCTGACCACAAGTTCCTGACCGCTCATCCGTCCGCCGGTATCCGTCCGCCGACATACGTCCTCGCCACCTCGATGTCGCCGATGCGGGACGGGTCGACGCGGCGGGGGTCGTCGCCGAGCACGACGAGGTCGGCGAGCTTGCCCGGGGTGAGGGTGCCGAGGGTGTCCTCCCAGTGGCAGGCGTAGGCACCGGCGACGGTGTAGGCGTGCAGGGCCTCGTCGACGGTGACGCCCTCGTGCGGGCCGATCACCCGGCCTGACCCGGAGGCGCGCTCGACCATGAACTGGATGGCCCGCAGCGGGGATCCGTCCGCGACCGGGCGGTCGGAGCTGCCGACGAGGGGGATGCCGTGATCCAGGAACGCCCTGCCGCGGTAGAGCCACGGGGCCCGCTCCTCGCCCATGATCGCCGCGTAGTCGTCGCCGTAGAAGCGCAGAAAGCTGGGTTGGACGACCGCGCTGACGCCGAGCCGCGCGAGGCGCGGGAGCTGGTCGGGGCGGATCAGGCCCGCGTGCTCGATGCGGTGCCGGGCACCAGGGCGGAGCCGCAGGCGCTGGGCGCGTTCCAGGGCGTCAAGGGCGAGGTCGACCGCGCGGTCGCCGATCGCGTGGACGGCGAGCTGCCAGCCCGCGAGGTGGCCGTCGACGATCGTGGCCGCGAGCGCGTCCGGGTCGTCCTGCAGTTGGCCCGCGTGGCTCAGACCTTCGTACGGGCTGCTGAGCGCGGCGGTACGGGCCATCATCCCGCCGTCCGTGTAGATCTTCAGCGCGCCCACGGAGAGCCGGTCGTCGCCGAATCCGGTGCGCAGGCCGAGGTCGAGGGCGCGGGGAATGCCGTCGGCCTCGTGCGCGACGGCCGGGCGCAGCCGGTCGGCGGAGACCATGAGCTGCACGCGCAGCGGCAACAGGTCTTCCTCGCGGGCGCGTTGGTAGGCGCCCAGTTCCACCGGGCTGTGGCCGAACAGGATGCCGCCGATGCCCGCCTCCGCGCAGGCGGTGATGCCCTCGGCCAGGCAGGTGCGGGCGGCGCGCCCGATCGCTTCGGCCAGCTCGTGCTGGGAGTACGGCAGGCGCAGCGCGCGGGCGGCGCCCATGGCGCCCTCGGCGAGGAAGCCGTTCTCGTGGGGGACGCCGTCGGGAAGCAGGTCGAGGACGGCGGAGTTCACGACGCAGCCGTGGCCGGACTCGTGCAGCACGTACACCTTGCGGCCGTTGCTGACGGTGTCGAGTTCGGCGGCGGTCAGATGGCGGCCGAGGGCCCGCTGGTCGTATCCGGCGATGTCCACCCAGGAGCCGGGCGTCCCCTCGTCCGCGGCGGCCGCCGCCACGACGGCCAGCACGTCGTCGAGCCGCGTGCGGCCCGCGATGCTCACGGTGTTCTGCTTGAGCCCGGTCCAGGCCAGGTGCACATGGGCGTCGATGAACCCGGGCAGCACGGTGGCGCCCTGGAGGTCGACGACCTCCCGTGCGGGCAGGGAGGTCACGGCCTCGTCGAGGCCCACGATCCGGCCCCGCCAGATGCCCAGGTCGTGGGCGACGGGGTGGGCCGGATCCATGGTGAGGAAGCGGGCGTTCGTCAGTCTGGCGCAGAGCATCGGCGGTGTCCCTCCGCGGTGTGGAACACGTCCGGGGCGGGCGGTGCCCGCGGGGCCCGGTTTCGCGGGTGGGTCAGCCGTCCACGGATACGGCGAGGGACCGGGGGCGCAGGTCGGTCCAGTTGGTCTCGATGTACTCCAGGCAGGCGTCCCGGGTGTTCTCCGCGAAGGCGGTCGTCCAGCCGCCGGGCACCTCGGCGAAGGACGGCCAGAGCGAGTGCTGCCCTTCGTCGTTCACCAGGACCAGGAAACGGCCTTCGGGGTCGTCGAAGGGGTTGGTGCTCATGTGTCGGTGCCTCCTTGGCCGCGACGGGCGCGACGGACGCTGAACGCGGGCCGCGTCAGGGCCCGTTCAGACGGTGGAACGGGACGGTGGAACGGGATGGAAGAGAAGAGCCGAATTAGGTTAGGCTCCCCTAAATTAATGCGAGCTTAGCCTCTCCCCCTTCCCTCTCACAAGGAGACGTTCATGCGCACGGAGAACGCCTCCGACGCCTTTACCGCGTACGGACTGCCCGGCGAACCCGGCACCGACGCGTTCTGGGCGGCGGCCCGTACCCCCGCCTCCGTCCCCGTCGACGGCGGCTGGACGACCTTGTTCCTGTGGCGCGGTTCGCAGCCGAGCATCGGCTTCGAGAGCTGGTCGGAACCGGTGCCCCTGCGCCGGTGGGGCGACACGGACTGCTGGTACGCCGAGGTGCCCATGCCCGCGCGGCTGCGCGTGACCTACCAGTTCCTCGTGGACGGCGAGCCCTGCGCCGATCCGCTCAACCCGGCCGGCGCGGGCGGCGACCGGTCCATCGCCGCGACGCCGGACGCCCCGGCCCAGCCGCACTGGCCCCTCGTCGGCGCCGACGACATCCTGCCCGTCCCGCGCACCCGGATCCGCTGGGCCAGTGAACGGCTCGGCGGACGGCGCACCGTGCGGGTCCACCCGGTGGGCGGCGGCGGGCCGTTGGTCCTGCTGCTCGACGGCGACGACTGGCTGTATCTGCACCCTGCCGTGACCGCGTTCGACGCGGCCCACGCGAGTGGCGAGATGCCCGCCGTCACCCTCGTCTTCCTGCCGTCCAAGGACCGGTTGGCCGAGTTCGGGTGCGGGCCTGCGCTGTGGGAGGCCGTCCGGGACGAACTGCTGCCGCTGGTGGCGGAGTGCGGCGTGCCGGTCGACGCGGGCCGCCTCGTGGTCGCCGGGCAGAGCCTCGGCGGGCTGAGCGCGATGTACGCGGCGCTGCACTTCCCCGGCCTGGTGTCCCGCGTCGCCTGCCAGTCGCCGTCGTTCTGGTGGACGCCGGACGCCATGAGCGGTCCTGACCCGCTGGGCGGCCCGGTCGGGGGCGCGATCGCGGCGCTCCTGCGGGAGCGCCCCGACCTGTCGGGGCTGCGGATCGCGTTCGACGTCGGGGAGCACGAGACGCGGATGCTGCCGCACTGCGAGCTGACCGAGGAGCTGACACGGCAGGCCGGTGCGACCGTACGGGTCTCGCGGTCGGCGGCGGGCCACGACCGGGCGGGCTGGCGAGAGCCCCTGCTCAGGGACGTCGCCTGGGCGCTCGGCTCCGCGCAGGAGTAGCCCTACCGCCGCGCGGGAGTAGCGGGAGTAGCCCTACCGCCGCTCGGGAGTAGCGGGGGTAGCCCTACCGCCGCGCGGGAGTAGCGGGAGTGGCCCTACCGCCGCTCGGGAGTAGCCCTACCGACGCGCGGGACGAGGCCTGCCGCCGCCGCGCGGGACGAGGCTTACCGACGCCCCACGACGAGGCCTACCGCGCCACCGCCAGGCAGTAGTCCTCGTCGTGGGCGAGCAGATTGCGGTGGCTGTCCTCCGCGGTGATGACGCCTTCGTCCAGGACGAGGACGCGGTCGGCGGCGTCCAGGAGGGCGGGGCTGCTGGTGATCACGACGGTGGTCCGGCCCCGGCGCAGCTTCGCGATGTTGCGGGCGATGAGCTGTTCGGTGACCGCGTCGACAGCCGTCGTCGGGTTGTGCAGGACGAGGACGTCGGTGTCGGCGGCCAGGGCGCGGGCCAGTGAGAGCCGTTGGCGCTGCCCTCCGGAGAGGTTCGCGCCGCGGTCGCGGACGGCGTAGTCGAGGCCCTCGCGGTGCAGGGCGACGACGTCGGTCAGCATGGACGCCTCGACGGCCTCGGGGACCGTGCGGCTGGTGCCCGACGGGTCGATGTTGGTGCGCAGGGTGCCCGCGAAGATCTCTCCGTCGTACGGGTTCACCAGCATGTGCTCGCGGACCGCCTCGACCGAAAGGGCGGCGGTCTCCTGCCCGCTGAGCCGCACCACCCCCTCGTACGCCTCGGGCGGGACGTTCGCGGCCAGGATCGACGCGAGGTCGGCCACCGCGCGCGGCTGGTAGCCCGCGATCGCCACGAACTCGCCCGCGGCCACCGTGAACTTCAGCTTGCGCAGGGAGCCGTACCGGACGCCGTCGACCTCCAGGTCGCCGCCCGCCGCGGGGCGCCCGGGGCCCGGGTTCGTGACCGGCGGCGCCGAGAGGACCAGCGCCATCCGCTCGGCCGACGCCCGCGCGATCATCACGTACTTGGGCATCTCCGAGAACATCTTGAGCGGTTCCATGATGAACTGCGCGAGGCCGACGGCCATGACGAGCTCGCCGACCGTGATCCGGCCTTCGAAGGCCAGCCAGCCCGCCGTCAGCGTCACCGCGGCAGCGAGGACCGCGTTGAGGGCCTGGGCGGTGCCCGCGTAGACGCCGTTGACCTTGGCGACCGTGACCGACTGGTGCTTCGCCTCCGCGCTGACCGTCCGGTAGGACCGGAACGCCGCGTGGTTGCCGCCGAAGCCGTGCAGCGGGCGCAGGCCGCTGATCAGGTCGGCGACCTTCGCGCCTGCCCGGGCCACCCGGGCCTGCTGTTCGCGGGTGCTCGAACCGATGCGCTTCGACATCACGCTCAGGACCGACAGGATCGCGACCGTGCCCACGATCACGAGGAGGCCGAGCCTGAGGTCGGCGAGGCCGAGGGCGACCGCCGCGACCACCACCGCGACCAGCGAACTGATGAGGAGCGGCACCACCTCGATGATGTCGGCGGTCTGGTCGGCGTCCTCGGTGGCGATGGTCAGGACCTCGCCGGACTTCAGGTCGACGTCCCTGGCCACCGGCTGGAGCCCGCAGGCCGCGACCTTCACCCGCCAGCGGTGTGCCTCGGTCGTGTTGGCCTTCTGCAGCACGCGCATGCCGAACCGCCACGACAGCGAGACGGTCGTGATGATCACCGCGAGGGCGCCGATCGACAGGCCGAGCGCGCCGAGGGTCCGGTCGTCCTGCATCGTGTGCTCGACGATCAGGCCGAGCGCGATGGGGAAGGCCGTCTCACCCGCCTGGTAGAGGCCCATGAGGAGGGTGCCCCAGGCCATGGCGCCGACGTTGCGGCGCAGGGCGGCCTTGAGGATGTCGGACCCCTTGCGGGGCCGCTGCGGGTCGGGAGTCGTGTCAGGAGTTGTCATCGAGATGGCGGGCAATCGCTTCCGGGGTTCGCAGGGTGAACAGGTCACGGATGGTGACCACGGGGCCGTACTCGCGGCGGAGCAGCCCGATGAGGCGCACCGCCAGCATGGAGTGTCCGCCGAGGGACACGAAATCGCTCACCGCGCTCACCTCGTCGTCGTCGAGGTCCAGGGCTTCGGCGAAGAACTCGCAGACCACGGTCTCGGTCTCGGTCTCCGGGCCGCGCTCCCCCGCCGTGGTCAGCGCGCCGAGGGGCTTGGCCTCCGGCAGCGCCTTGGTGTCAGCCTTCCCGTTCACGGTCAGCGGGATGCTGTCGACCTGCGCGTAGTGCGTGGGGCGCAGGAAGTCCGGCAGGCCCGTGCCCACGTCGGCGGCGACCGCGGCCAGGTCGGCGCCGTCGAGCACGAGGTAGGCGGCGAGCCGGTACGCGCCGTCGACCTGCGGGTCGGGCTGGGCGACCGCGGCGACGAACCGCACCGCCGGGTGCGCGGCGAACGAGGCCTCGACCTCGCCCAGTTCGACCCGGTGGCCGCGGATCTTGACCTGCTGGTCGGTGCGGCCCAGGTACGTCAGGTTCCCGTCGGGCCTGCGGACGACCAGGTCCCCGGTGCGGTACATGCGCTCGCCCAGGGCGCCGAAGGGGCAGGCGACGAAGCGGTGCGCGGTCTGTCCTGGCTGCCCGAGGTAGCCGCGGGCGATGCCGATGCCCGCCACGTACAGCTCGCCGGGGACGCCGTCGGGCAGGGGCCGCAGCCAGGGGTCGAGGACGTACACGTCGGTGTTGTCGATCGCGACGCCCACCACCGGGTCCTGGCATTCGAAGGTGCCGACGCCGAGGGTGTTGATGGTGTATTCGGTGGGTCCGTAGAGGTTGTAGCCGACCGTGCCCTCGGTCTCGGCGAGCCGCTGCCAGAGGGTCGGCGTGACGGCCTCGCCGCCGAGCAGGACCAGCGCCGGGCGCTGCTCCGGGTCGGCGAGCAGCCCCTCGGCCACCAGCTGCTGGGCGTACGTCGGCGTCACGTTGATGACGTCGATCCCGTGCTCCAGGCAGTACGCGACGAGGCCGGGTGCGTCGCGGCGCAGCTCCTCGTCGCAGATGTGCACCTCATGGCCGTCGGCGAGCCACAGGAGCTCCTCCCACGACATGTCGAACGCGAACGACACGGTGTGCGCGATGCGGAAGGTCCGGTGCCCGTGCTCCGCGAGGACCGGCTCGAAGATCCGGCGCCGGTGGTTGACGAGCATGTTGGTGAGCCCGGCGTACTCGGTCACCACGCCCTTGGGCTGTCCGGTCGAGCCGGAGGTGTAGATCGTGTACGCGGGGTGGCGCAGGCGGTCCGGGTCGTCCGGCGCGAACGTCACGAACGGCTCGGCCGCGGGCAGCGGACGGTCCAATTCGATCAGATCGCCGGGGCCGACCGGGCCGCCGGTGAGCCGGGGCGACACGTCGCTCACGGTGAGGATCACGTCCGGGCGGGCGTCCGCGACGATCGCCGCGATCCGCTCGTCGGGGTGGTCCAGTTCCAGCGGCACGTAGGCGGCGCCGACGCGCAGCACGGCGAAGAGCGCCACGATCGAGTCGAGGGAGCGCGGGATCGCGAGGCCCACGGTGGTCTCGGGGCCGATGCCGCGTGCGGCGAGCACGCCCGCCACCACGCGGCTGCGGTCCCGGAGCCCGGCGAAGGTCATGGTCGAGCCGTGGGCGACGAGGGCGGTCCGCTCCGGGTCGCGGTCGGCCGCCCGGTCGAACCGGTCGACGACGGTGTCGGTGCCGACGTCGGTGCGTTCGGCGGGCTCGGGTGCCCGGCCGAGGCCGGGCAGCGCGCCGACCTGGCCTGCCGAGCGTGCCAGGTCCTCCAAGACCCGTACGTAGTCGGCGAGGAGGCGCCCGGCGCTCTCGGTGTCGCCGTGGCGGTGCTCCAGCTTGACGGTGAGCCGGTCGCCGGGCGTGACGACCCAGGTGTACGGATAGTGCGTGGAGTCGTCGGCCTTCACCGAGGTGATGCCGTGCCGGGAGTTCATCTCGGCGAAGGCGTCCATGTCCAGGAAGTTCTGGAGCACGAACAGGTTGTCGAAGAGGGTGTCGTGCCCGCTGGCCCGCTGGATCTCGCCGAGCCCGAGGTGCTCGTGCTCCATGGCCTCGACCCGGGAGGTCTGGACGGCCGCCAGGTAGGCGCCGACGGTGTCGTCCGGCCGGGCCCGCGTCCACATGGGCACGGTGTTGAGCAGCACGCCGACGACGTCGGACAGGCCCTCGCCGTCACGCCCTGAGACGGTCACGCCGAACACGGCGTCGCTGCGGCCCGTGTGCGCGCCGAGCAGCAGGCCGAACGCGCCGGTGAGAATCGAGTTCAGCGTGACGCCGTGCTCCTTGGCGGCGGCCCGAAGCAGCTCCGACTGGTCGGCGGAGAGCTCGTGCACGAGCGCGGGCGGCAGTTCCTGGGAGAGGGCCGGGGCCGGTCCGGCGAGCAGGGTCGGGCCGGGCAGCTGCGCCAGGTGCTCCGCCCAGAAGCGCTCCGACACGGCGGAGTCCTTGGCGTCGAGCGCCCGGGCGTGGTCCTCGAAGCTCGGGGTGGCGGGCGTCGCGTCGAACGGCTCTCCCGCGACGACGGCCTCGTAGGCGTCGAACAGGTCCCGCAGCACGATCTCGCGGGACCAGCCGTCCCACAGCAGCAGGTGGTAGCTGAGCAGCAGGCCGTCGTGGCCGCCGGGCAGGCGGACCACGGTCAGCCGGATCAGCGGCGCTTCGGCCGGGTCGAAGCCGGTGTCGCGGTCGTGGGTGCGGAACTCCTCGACCTCCGCCTCGCCCGGCAGTTCCACGGTGCGGACGTCGACGCGGCGGCCCGCCTTGAGGACCTGGACGGGGTTTCCGTCGTCGTCGGTGGTGAAGCCCGCGCCGACGGCCGGGTGCCGTGCGATGACGTGGGCCATCGCCTCGGCGAGGGCGTCGGCGTCCAGGCGCCGGTCGAAGGTGAACCAGCTCTGCGCGACGTAGTGCCCGGCGGTGCCCGCCAGTTGGGCCTGGAAGTACAGGCCGCGCTGCAGCGGGGTGACCGGCGCGGTGCGCTCGGCGGTCGCGGAGGCGTCCGCGACGCGTTCCAGTGCGCCGCGCCAGTGCTCGGTGATCTCGTCGGGGACGCCATTGGCGAGGGTGAAGGCGGCGTGCAGGCTGCCGGTGGCGTCGTCGGTCCAGGCGTTGACCTCGACGGCGTAGGGGCTGCCCTGGTCGCCGCCGGTGAGGTGCGGCGCCTGGGACTCGCTGCCCCGGCCGAGGTAGTTGAACAGGACCTGCGGGCGGCCGGTGAGGAGCGGTGCTGTCTGCGGGTTGAGGTATCTGAGCTGCCCGTACGCGACGTGGCCGCGCTCGTCCGGCTGGCGCTCGGCGACCTCGCGCGCCGCGGCGACGGGGTCGGTGTGGGCCGTCAGGCGCACCGGCGCGATGGAGGTGAACCAGCCGACGGTACGGGTGTAGTCGTGCTGTTCGAGGACGGGGACCCGGCCGTGCCGCTCCAGCTCGACCGCGAGGTCGGTGGGTTCGGGCTGGATGTGGGTCAGCGCGGTGCGCAGCGCGCCGCAGAGCAGCTCGGTGAGGCCGACGCCGAGCGCGGCGGGCGCGGTGCGCGTCACGCGGTCGCTGATGTCGGGCGGCAGCACGACGGTGGTCTCGCGCGGGCTTCCGGCGGCGGATTCCGCAAGGAGGGCGGGCGCCTGGAGCGTGCTGATCCAGTGCCCGAGGCCGTCGATCGCCTCGGTGGACCGGAGCGTCAGCGCCTCGGCGTACTCGGCGTAGGACGTGGTCGGCGGTGCCAGGTCCGCGCCGCTCAGGGCGGTGGCCAGGTCGTCGAGGAGGACCAGCCAGGACACGGCGTCGACGGCGATGTGGTGCACGGTGACGACGAGGGTGCGGCTCGCCTCCAGCCAGGAGAACGCGATGACGTTCCCGGCTTCGGGGTCGAGTCGTCCCGCGGCCTCGTTCGCCGCCGCCGTGGCGTCGGCGGCGTCGGTGCGTACGACGGTGATGTCGCGGGCGGGCTCGGTGCTCAGGGCCCACACGCCGTGCTCGGCGCGCAGCCGAAGCCGCAGGGCCGGGTGCGCGGCCACGACGGCCCGCGCGGCGCGCCCGAGGTCGGCGAACCCGGCGCTCTCGGGCACCTCCACCGTCCTGGCCTGCGCGAACCGGTCGAGGGAGCCGCCCAGTTCGCGCTGGCGCAGGATGATCGGCGTGGGCGGCAGCGGGCCGTCGGTGCGCCGGTCGGGTGCGGGCGCCGCGGTCTGCGGTGCGCCGGTCGCCAGGTGTGCGGCGAGCGCGCGCGGCGTCCTGCACAGGAAGACGTCCCGGGGTGCGATCGGCAGGCCGAGCGCCCTGGCGCGGTTGATCACGGTGATGGCGACGATGCTGTCGCCCCCGGCGGCGAAGAAGTCGGTGTCGGCGTCCGCCTCGGCGCCGGGCAGCGTCTTTGTGAAGATGCCGATCAGGGCGGCGAGCGCGGCGTCGGTGCCGGGCCCCGCCGTGGACGTGGGCGCGGTCGCGTCCGTGTCAGCACGCTCCGTGGACTGCTCGGCCCGCTCGGCCCGCTCGGCCCGCTCGGCAAGCGCCTTACGGTCCAGCTTGCCGTTGACCGTCAACGGCAGGGCGTCGACGGGGAGTACCCGGCCCGGCACCATGTGCACGGGCAGCGTGGCGGCAAGGAGGCCGGGGAGGTCGTCGGGCACCCGGCCCACGACGTGCGCGACCAGGTGGTCGGCGCTGTCCGCCACGGTGACGGCCACGTCGGCCACCCCGTCGAGCGCGCGGACCGCGGACTCGACCTCGCCGAGCTCGATGCGGAACCCCTTGAGCTGCACCTGGTCGTCGGCGCGGCCGGCGAACTCCAGCTCGCCGTCGAGCGTGCGGCGGGCCAGGTCGCCCGTGTGGTACATCCGGGAGCCGTCGTCCGCGAACGGGTTCGCCACGAACCGGCCCGCGGTCAGACCGGCCCTGCCCAGATAGCCGAGCGACACCTGGTCGCCCGCTACGTAGATGGCGCCCACCCGGCCCGGCGGCACCGGCCGGAGCCGGTCGTCGAGCAGGTGGGTGACCAGGCCGGGAAGGGGGCCGCCGATCGGGCTGACGTCGTCGCCCGAGCCGAAGTCCCCGTCGGTCAGGACCCGGTGCGTGACGTGGACCGTGGTCTCGGTGATGCCGTACATGTTGACCAGCTCGGGCGATCCTGTGCCGTGCCGGTCGACCCAGCCGCGCAGCCGCCCGAGGTCCAGCGCCTCGCCGCCGAAGATGATCTTCCGCAGGGCGGGGAGCGGTTCACCGACGTGCCGGTCGGCCTCGATGAACTGGTAGAAGGCCGAAGGGGTCTGGTTGAGCACGCTCACGCCGCGCTCGCGGACGAGGCGGTGGAAGTCGACCGGCGAGCGGGTCAGGCCGTACTCCGGCACAAGCAGCTCACCGCCGTGCGCCAGCGCGCCCCACAGCTCCCAGACCGCGAAGTCGAAGGAGAAGGAGTGGAACTGCACCCACACGTCGTGCGGCCCGAAGCCCATGTCGGGCCGGGTGTTGGCGAGCAGGGTCACCACGCTGGAGTGCGGGACGACGACGCCCTTGGGGCGCCCTGTCGAGCCGGACGTGTAGATCACGTACGCGGGGTCGTGCCGGTCGGCCTCGGAGGTGGGGGCGGGGGCGGGGGCCTCGGCGGCGTCCTGCGGGAGGCTCTCACCTTCGCCCTCGCCTCCGCCCCCGCCCCCGCCCCCGCCCTCGCCTTGGACGAGGACGCGGGCGGGCGTGCCGGTCCGCTTCAGGAGTGCGGTGAAGCGGTCGCGCTGCTCGGGGTCGACGAGGACGACCTGCGGGGCGGCGTCGGCGAGGATGTACTCCAGGCGCTCGTCCGGGTAGGCCAGGTCCAGCGGTACGTATGCGCCGCCCGCCGTGACGATCGCGACCAGGGCGACGACTTGCTCGACGGAGCGGGGCACGGCGACGGCGACCCGCTTGCCGGGGCCGACCCCGGCCGCGCGCAATGTGCGGGCCAACTCGTCCTTGGCCTCGGCCAGTTCGCCGTACGTCAGGGAACGGCTGCTGCCGTCGAGCGCGCACTGGGTGACGGCGACGGCCGTCGGGTCGCGGCGCACGGCGGCGTCGAAGAGGCCGCCAAGGGTCGTCGGTCCGGTCGGTGCGGGGAGCCGGTCGCTCTCGGGGGCGAGGTCGCCGACCAGGGCGTCCGGGCGCGTGAGCAGGCCGTCGAGTGCGCGGGAGAAGGAGCGCAGGATCTCCCGGGCGCTCTCCTCGCGCAGCAGCCGCCCGTCGTAGATGAGGTTGAAGCGGGGGCGGCCGTCGAGCGCGCGCTCCACCACCAGCGTCAACGGGTAGTGCGGGGCGCCCTCGTTCACGATGTCGGTGACGGCGAACTCGGCGCCGGGGGCACGCAGCCCTTCCACGTCGGCCGCGACGTCGAACACCACCAGGGTGTCGAACAGCGGGCCCGCGCCCGCCTGGCGCCCGATCCTCGCCAGCGAGACGTGCTGGTGCGGCAGTACGGCGCTCTGGTGCTCCCGCACCGAGGCGAGCAGGTCGCGCGCCGTGGTCGTGCCGGTCCAGCGGGCGCGCACGGGGATCGTATTGATGAACAGGCCCACCATGTCCCCGATGCCGGGGACGTCGGCGTCACGCCCGGAGACCGTGGAGCCGAAGACGACGTCGCTGCCGTGCAGGATGCCGCCAAGGGTCACCGCCCAGGCGCTGTGCACGGCCACGCTCAGCGGCACACCGGCCGCCCGGACGGCCGCGTCGACGTCCTGCGCGGGCTCCACGGCGGTGTCGGCGAACCGGTCGGAGGGGGTGTGCCCCTCGGCGACCAGTGAGGCGCCGGGCAGGTCGGCGAGCTCCTCGCGCCACACCCGGTCGCTCTCGTCGTCGTCGCGTCCGGCGAGCCAGCTCACATAGTCGGCGAAGCCGCCGACCGGATACACGGTGCCCGGCGCGTGGTACTCGGCGAGCAGCGCGCGCAGCATCGGCGGCACCGACCAGCCGTCCGCGATGATGTGGTGCACGGTCTGCACGAGGACGGCGCGGTCCGCCCCGGTGCGGATCAGCGTGTACCGCATCAGCGGTCCGGTGGCGAGGTCGAACCCGGCGCGGCGGTCCCGCTCGGCGATCTCGCGTATCTCGGCGTCGGTGATGCCGGGGCGGTCAAGGGTGGTGAAGGGCGCCTCGACGCCGCTCTCCAGGACGGAGACGACGCGGCCGTCGGCGAGGGCCGTGAAGCGGGCCGCCAGGTTCGGGTAGAGGGTGAGGAGCCGGGTGGCGGCGGTGGCGAGCCGGTCGGCGTCCACCTCGCCGTCCAGGGTGAGGAGTTGCTGCTCGACGTACGCGCCCGCCGAGTCGTCGTCGAAGACCGAGTGGAAGTACAGGCCCTCCTGCAGCGGGGTCAGCGGCAGGATGTCGCGCAGCTCCGGGCCGTCGAAGGCGTCGACGTCGGCCTGGTCGAGCGCGACCAGCGGGAAGTCGCTGGGCGAGTGGCCGCCCTGGTCGAGCGCGGCGAGTCCGGCGAGGGCCACCCGGAAGTACCCGGCGAGTGTGGCGATGTCCTCGTCGGTGAACACGCCGTCGGGCCAGGAGACGGTGGTGACCAGCTCGTACTCGCCGCCGGCCGCCGCCGGTTCGGCGATCGCGTTGAACTCCAGGGCTCGCGGAAGACGCATGCCCGGGTCGCGCTTCTCGCCCAACTGCCCGGTGGCGCCGGACAGTTGCCAGTCGCCGGAAGCTCCCGCGTCGAAGCGTCCCAGGTAGTTGAAGAGCACCTGCGGGGCGGGCGCGTCGAACTCGGTGCCGGTCAGGTAACGCAACGCGCCGTAGGAGAGGCCGTTGCTCGGCACCCGTGCGAGGTCTTCCTTGACCGCCTTGAGCGCGGCGGCGAGGTACTCGGGGGACGTGAGGTCGGCGGCGGTGCCGGGGTCCACGGTCACCGGGAACAGCGTGGTGAACCAGCCCACTGTGCGCGACAGTTCCGGCTCGAAGCCCGCGCTGTGCGCCACGTACCGCCCCTCGCGGCCGTGGCCCTCCAGCTCGATGTGCGCGAACGTCTGGTCCTGGCCGAGGTCGCGGCGCCACCGGGCGAGGGCGACGGCGAGGCCGGTCAGGAGCACGTCGTTGACGCCCGCGTGGAACTTGGCGGGGATGTCGCCGAGCAGCGCGGCCGTGACCTCGGGGCCGATCGAGACGGTCTGTAGCCGCTCCCGGGCGACGGTGTCGGCGGCGCTCGGCGCGCGCCTGCCCACCGGCTGGTCCGTTCCCGGCAGGGCCCGCCGGAAGTACGCGCGGTCCGCTTCGAAGCCCGCGCGGCCAAGGAGCTGGGTCCAGCGCCGGAACGAGGTGCCCACCGGGGGCAGTTCGACGGGCGCGCCCGAGGCGGTCTGCCGCCAGGCCGTGGCGAGGTCCTCCATCAGGACCCGCCAGGAGACGCCGTCGATCACCACGTGGTGGACGACGACGACCAGCTGGCGCGCTTGGCGGCGCCAGACGGCCCGCAGCATCACGCCGCCGTCCGGGGCGAGCCCGTCGGTGGCGAGCGCGACGCACGCGTCCAGTGGCAGGTCGCTCTCCTGCCAGAGGGGCGCGGCCGGGGCCGCCTCCGGGATGTCGAAGCTCCAGCGGTCGCCGCGCACCAGGCGGGCGCGGAGCATGTCGTGGTGCGCGAGGAGCGCGCGGAGGATGTCGTCGAGCGCGTCGGCGGTCAGGTCATCGGGGGTGTTGAGGACCACGGACTGCACGAAGCCGTCGATCGCGTCGGTGGTCTCGCCGAGCCACTGCACGATGGGCGATCCCTCGACGGCGCCGGTCGCGACGTCGCTGTGGTCCACGGCGGAGATGTCCTCGCGGCTCGCCACCGCGGCCAGCGCTCCGACGACGCTGTGGGTGAAGATCTGGCGCACCGTGACGTAGAGGCCCGCGTCGCGCAGCGCGCTGAGCAGCGAGATCGTCAGGATGCTGTCGCCGCCGAGCTGGAAGAAGTCCTGGTCGACGCCGACTTCGTCGAGCTGCAGGAGCTCGGCGACCGCCGCGCACACCACGCGCTCGTTCTCGGTGGCGGGCGCGACGACAGCGCCCGTGCCCGTGCCGGGTTCGGGCAGCGCGTTGCGGTCGAGCTTGCCGTTGGCGGTGAGCGGGAAGGCGTCGAGGACGACGAGGTGGGCGGGCACCATGTACTCGACCATGTGCCGGGTCGCCCACGCCTTGACGTCGTCCGCCCGCAGGTCCTCGGACCCGGCGGCCGGGATCACGTATCCGACGAGGTAGGTGCCGCCCGCCGTGTTCTTCTTCGCGACGACGCAGGTGTGCCGGACCCCGGGGTGTTCCGCGAGGCCGACCTCGACGTCCTCGATCTCCAGGCGCATGCCGCGGATCTTGATCTGGTTGTCGGCCCGGCCGAGGAAGTCGAGGGAGCCGTCCGGGGCGAACCGCGCGAGGTCGCCGGTCCGGTAGAGCCGGGAGCCGTCGGAGGCGAAGGGGTTGGCCACGAAGCGGGAGGCGGTCAGGCCGGGGGCGTTGACGTAGCCGCGGCCCAGGAGGAAGCCGCCCGCGTACAGTTCGCCGCCGACGCCGACCGGGACGGGGCGCAGCTCGTCGTCGAGGACGTACAGCTGGGTGTTGGGGTTGGCCTTGCCGATCGACGTCGACAGGCGTTCGGCGGCGCCCCGGTAGATGACGTGCGAGACGCCGATCGTCGTCTCGGCCGGGCCGTAGCCGTGGTACAGGGGGATGTCGAGCCGGGTGCGGAACCGCTCGTAGAGCTCGGGGGTCAGCACCTCGCCGCCGCACCAGACGTGCCGCAGGCTGTCGAGGCGGCCGGAGTCGCCCGCTATCTCCAGGAGCACGTCCATCATGGACGACACCAAGTACGTGAAGGTGACCCGCTGTTCGGCGATCACGCTCAGCAGGTGGTGCGGGTCGCGCTCGCCGCCGGTCCGCAGGACCACGAGCCTGCCGCCGGTCACCAGTGGCAGGAAGATCTCGTTGATGGAGATGTCGAACGCCAGCGGCGCCTTGAACAGCGAGGCGTCGTCGTGGCCGAAGCCCAGGATCTCGTGGGCCTGCCAGAGCAGTCGCTCGCTGATCGCCGCGTGCCGGATCATCGCGCCCTTGGGCCGACCGGTCGAGCCGGACGTGAAGATCACGTATGCGAGGGCCTCGGCGGCGAGGGCGACGTCGGGCGACTCGGCGGGCAGGGCGGCGAACTTCCAGTCGCCGAGGTCGACGGCGACGGCTTCCGGTTCGGCCGGGTCGTGCACGCCTGAGTCGTTGAGCTGCAGCACGACGCGGGCGTCCTCGATGACGACGGCGCGGCGCGCGGCAGGCCATTGGGGGTCGAGGGGGACGAACGCGCAGCCCGCCTGGAGGACGCCGAGCAGGCCGATGACCATGTCGGCGGAGCGGCCGAGCGAGATGCCGACGACCTGCTCGGCGGTGAGCCCGCGCTCGATGAGACGGTGTGCCAACTGTGCCGACCGCTCGGCCGCCTGACGGTAGGTCAGCGAGCGGTGCTCGTCGACGATCGCGACGGCGTCGGGCCGGGTCCGCGCCTGTTCGCGGAACATCTCGACGATGGTGGGACGGATCCGGTCGGCGTCGGTGTCGTTCCACTCGGCCAGGGCCCGGAGCCGCTCCGCCGCAGTGGACGGGGCGATGGTGCCGAGCGGCCGGTCCGGGAAGTCGGCGAGGTCGTCGAGGGCGAGCTGGGCCGCGGCCTGCTCGACGCCGTCGGGGACGGTGATGCTCCAGCCGTCCGCTCCGGCGTCCCGACTGCCGGGCCCCGCCCCGCCGTTGTCGACCCAGCCGAGGACGTCGGCGAACAGCGTGCCGGGGGCGAGTTCGATGCCTTCGGGGCTTCTGCCGGTCGCCCAGTACACCAGGGCGATGGCGCACGCCTCGGCGATCGTCCGGTCGGAGTAGTCACCGGCCCGCCGACGTACGTCGGCCAGGCGCGCGGGAGAAAGCAGTACGAGGCGAGCGCTCGGTTCCATCATCGAAGACAGCGTCCCTTCCAGGTCATCGTAGTTAGGCTAGCCTAAATAAGGGTTGCCTAACTACCCTCTCGCCAGGCCCGCCACAGACGCGCGTACCGACCACCCAGGGCCACCAACTCGGCGTGGGTGCCCTGCTCCACCACCCGCCCCGCGTCAAGCACCGCGATCCGGTCCGCCGCCATCGCCTGCGTAAGGCGGTGGGCCACGAAGAGCGTGGTGCGCCCCGCGCAGGCGGCGAGGACGGCGCGCTCCAGCTCGGCCGCGCCCTCACTGCCCGCCTCCGCGGTCGACTCGTCGAGCACCACCACCGGCGCCCGGCCGAGCACGAGGCGGGCCAGCGCGATCTGCGCGACCTTGGTGCCGTCCAGGCGCTCACCGCCCTCACCGACCCGGGTGTCCAGGCCGTCGGGCAGCGCGTCGACCCAGCCGTGGGCGCCGACCGTGCGCAACGCGTCCATCAGTTCGGCGTCGGTCGCGAGCGGCGCGGCGAGCCGCAGGTCCTCGGCGAGCGGGCCGGAGAACACGTGCGTCTCCTGCGTCAGGATGCTCACCAGGGCGCGCGCCCCCGCCTCGTCGAGATCGCCCAGATCCTGCGATCCGACGCGCACCGACCCGGCCTGCGGGGTGCCGATGCCCGCGATCAGCGCGGCCAGCGTGGATTTGCCCGCGCCCGTCGCGCCGACCAGGGCGAGCGAACCGCCGGCCGGGATCGCCAGGTCGACGTCCCTGAGGACCGGATCGTCGGTGCCGGGATAGGCGAACGTCAGCCCCTCCACCGCCACCGGGTGCGGTCCGGCGCCCGCCGCCTCGACCGAGGCGTCACCCACCAGGCGTTCCTGCGCGGACTCCCCGAGGACCCCGACGAGACGGGTCAGGCTCGCACCCGACTTCTGCGCCTCGTCGAAGGTGAACATGATGGCGCCGAGCGGCGTGAAGAGCCGGTGGAACATGAGCGGGGCCGCCGAGACCTCGCCCAGGGTGGCGGCATCGGCCTCCAGCAGGGCGTATCCCACCACGAGGATCAGGACGAGCCCGATGAACTCGGCGCGGTTCTCCCGGCCGACGAAGCGCCCGAAGAACCGGAAAACATCGACACCGAGGTCGCGCACCCGCCAGGACTCGCGGGTGACTTCCTCGCGGACGCTGTCCTCCAGGCGGTACGCCCGGACCGTGTCGATCCCGTCCAGGCCGCTGATCAACGCCTGCGCGCGGTCGGCCTGGGCCACCCGCTGCTGCCGGTAGAGCGGGGCGGACCTGGGGAGGTACCAGCGCAGGGCCAGCGCGTACGCGGGCAGCGCGCCGGCGCCCGCGAGACCGAGCCGCCAGTCGAGGCCGAACATCCCGACCGTGGCGATGAAGACCAGCACACCCGCCGAGAACACCGTGGGGATGGCCGTCCGGATGCCCTTGGACAGCACGGCCACGTCGTCACCGACCCGGGAGAGCACGTCTCCCCTGCCGACCTGTTCGATCCGTGCGCTCGGCATCCCGAGCACCGCGCGGACGGCGCCTTCCCGCAGCCGCGCGAGCAGATCCGCGCCCAGCTTGCCGATCAGATAGGTCGACAGCGCCGTGGCCACCGCGCCGAGCAGCGCGGCGGCCCCCATCAGCACCCCGATCGTGACGAGGACCGAGCGGGAATCGCCCGCCACCACCCCGTCGACCACCCGGCCGAGCAACAGCACGGGGAGGACTTGGAGCGCGGCCCCCGCCACCGTGCTGAGCACGGTGGCGGTCGTCAGCCAGGGCACTTCGCGGCAGTGCGTCGAGACCCACCGGGTGGCCTCACGTCCGGACGCCGTGCGCAGGGTCGCCGGGGCGGCGGGGGTTTCGGTGGTGCGGGTCTCGGTAGTGCTCACACGTTGGCCAAGTCGAAGCGGGGACGGGACGGGTGGAACGGCATCTCTATTCGACCGGTCTGTTCGACCGGTCTATTCGACCGACTTGACGAGCTCGTCGATCGCGTACGGGAGGGAGAGCGCGGTGCCCTGGGACATCGCAGCGCCGACCGCGGGGCCCTCGCTGTCGAGCAGGTAGGACACGTTGCCCTTCTTCACGGCCTTCAGGTTCTTGAACAGCTCGAACTTCTTCAACGACTCCGTGTCGGCCTTGTCGTTGATGACGACGATGCGGTCGACGTCGACCAGGTCGGTGCGCTCGGGGGAGAGCTCGGTGGAGAACTTGCCGCCCGCGATCTTGTCGATCTTGGTCTGGTACTTGTAGCCGATGCCCGTCAGGAGCCGCCCGCGCACGTCGGTGGAGGTGAACGGGTTGATGGAGTCCTTGTACCAGGACAGCGCGACAGAGGTCTGGTTCGCGAACTTCGGGTGCGCCTTCTTGGCCGCGGCGAGCTTGTCCTCGACGCCGGAGACGAGCTTCTTGCCCTCGTCCTCCTTGCCGAGCGCCTTGGCGATGTGCACCGTGTTGTCCTGCCAGGAAGCGCTGAACAGCTCCTTCTCGCCCTTGGTGCGGCCCACCGTCGGGGCGATCTCGGAGAGCTTGTCGTAGCCCGCCTTGTCGATCTCGGAGTAGACCGCGATGATCAGATCCGGCCGCAGGGCGGCGATCTTCTCGTAGTTGGGGCCGGAGTCGCCGTTCTTCATGACGACGTCGGGCTTGGCGTCGCCCCACTTGCCCTTCACCCAGGGCCACTGGGTGTTGATGTCGGGGGACTTGCCCGACGGGTTCGGGTACTGGTCGACCATGCCGACCGGCTTGGTGCCGAGCGCAAGGGCGGCCTGGTCGTCGGTGTAGCCGACGGTGACGACCCGCTTGGGGGCCTTCTCGACCTTGGTGGATCCGAACGCGTGCTCCACGGTGACCGGGAACGAACCGCCGGCGGCCGCCTGCGTGTCGTCGCTCGCCTTGTCCTCCGAGTCGGAGCCGCAGCCGGCGAGGAGGCCGACGCCCAGGGTCGCGGCGGTCAGGACCGTCGCGAGCCGCCGCCAGGGCTTGGTGAGCGTCGTTCGGTGGAGGAGCATCCGGATTCCCTTGCTTTAGCGCTGTCCGCTGCGCCCCTGATTCAGGGCAGCCAAACTTTAACCTGTGAAGGTGAGGTTAGCCTAGCCTTACCAGTACATTCGCCCGCAGGGTCAGCTGGGTTGAACGTGCGTACGGCCGATCGGCACGATCAGCGGACGGTCCCCCACCGGATCGTCGACCACCTTGGCGCGCAGCCCGAACGCCTCGTACAGCAGATCCGCGGTGATCACGTCGCGCGGGTGCCCCTGCGCGAGGATCGAACCCGCCTTCATCACAACGAGGTTGTCGCTGTAGCGCGTGGCCAGGTTGAGGTCGTGCAACACCATGACCACGGTGTTCCCCGACTCGTGCAGGTCGTCCACCAGGTCGAGCACGTCGATCGCGTGCGCCAGGTCGAGGTACGTGGTGGGCTCGTCGAGGAGCAGCAGGTCGGTGCCCTGAGCCAGCGTCATCGAGATCCAGACGCGCTGACGCTGCCCGCCGGAGAGCGAGTCGACGGGGCGGTCGGCCAGGTCGGAGACGCCGGTCATGGCCAGCGCGCGCTCCACGACACCGGCGTCGTCCGACGACCACTGGCGCAGCCAGCTCTGGTGCGGGTGGCGCCCCCTGGCGACGAGGTCGGCCACCGTGAGCCCCTCGGGCGCGACCGGCGCCTGCGGCAGCAGGCCCAGCTTCTTCGCCACGTCCCGGGTCTTGAGTTTGTCGATGTCCTCGCCGTCGAGCACGACCGAGCCCTTGACCGGCTTGAGCAGCCGCGTCAGGGTGCGCAACAGGGTCGATTTCCCGCAGCCGTTGGGCCCGATGATCGTGGTGATCACCCCGGACGGGATGGCCACGTCGAGGCCGTCGATGACCGTACGGCTGCCGTAGCCGACGGAGACGCCACGGGCGGCGAGCCGTACGGTGTCCCCGGCCTCGGACCCGGCCCTGGACCCGGCCTGGGACCCGGCCTTGGACGCGGTTTTCGACTCGACCTCGGACGCGATCTCGGTGATGGACTGAGCGACCACAAGCCCCCCTAATATTAGGTTTGCCTCACCTTTGTACCAGCTATCGGTGCCGGACCGGTCATTTGAGGTTCGCCCGCACCAACAGGTAGACGAGGAAGGGCCCGCCGATCGCGGCGGTGACCACACCGACCGGCAGACTGCCGGGCAGCGCCGTACGCGCGATCAGGTCGGAGCCGATGAGCAGCAGCGCGCCGGTCAGACCGGAGGCCGCCATCGGCGGCGTCGCATGCCGCGTCAGACGCATCGCCACCTGCGGCGCCACCAGCGCGACGAACGGAACCGGGCCCGCGGCGCTCACCGCCACGGCGGCGAGCAGCACCGCGCACAGCAGCAGGACCGCCCGCACGCGCGAGTACCGGACCCCGAGCCCCGCGGCGATGTCGTCGCCGAGATGCAGCGGCTTGAACTGGAAGGAAGCGGCGGCCACGACGACCAGCAGGCCGAGCGAGCACCAGAGCGCGACCCAGACCTCGTCCCACGACCGGTTGTCCAGCGAACCGACCAGCCACGCCTGGGCCCTTGCCACGTCCCTGATGTCGGCCGAGACGAGGAGCCAGGTGGTGATCGCCTGCATCACGGCGCTCACCGAGATCCCGATGAGGATGAGGCGGAAGCCGTCGACGCCGCGCCGCCACGCCAGGAAGTAGACGAGGAGACCCGTCGCCAGGCCGCCGCCGAGCGCCGCCGCGGACAGGCCCACGGCGTCGAGGATCGCTGCGGCGGTACCGCCCGACACCGTCACCAGGAACACCGAGACGGCGCTCGCGCCCCCGGTGATGCCCAGAATGTCCGGACTGGCCAGCGGGTTGCGCGCGATCGACTGCGTGATCGCCCCTGACACCCCGAGGGCCACGCCCACGACGAGCCCGGCCAGCGCCCGCGGCATCCGCAGATCCATGATCACGAACTCGTCGACCTTTTCGCCCCGGCCGACGAGCGTGGCGACCACCCGGGACATGCCGATGGGGAAGTCGCCGATGCTGATGGAGAGGCAGAACACCAGGAAGGTAGCCGCCATCAGCAGCAGCGTGACCAGGACCAGCCAGGGCCGCCATACGAACGACATCCCGCCGAGCCGCACGCCCGGCGTCACCGAGGGCTTCATGTCTGTCCCGCTCATGCGCTCGCCCGTCCCGCTCACGCGCTCGCCCGCCCCGCTCGTGCGCTCGCCCGTCCCGCTCATGCGCTCGTTCGTCCCGCTCATGCGCTCGTTCGTCCCGCTCATGCGTTCTTGAACTTTCCTCGCCACACCAGGACCGCGAAGAACGGGGCCCCGAGCAGCGCCACGACCACGCCCGCCTCCAACTCGCCGGGGCGCACGACCAGTCGCCCCACGATGTCGCAGACCAGCAGGATGACGGCGCCGAGCAATCCCGCGTACGGCACCAGCCAGCGGTAGTCGGGGCCGGTCAGATATCTGGCCACGTGGGCCACCATGAGCCCGAGGAACGCGATGGGGCCGCACGCCGCCGTCGCCGCGCCCGCGAGGAGGGTGATCGCGAGGATGCCGACGGTCCGGCTCAGCGCGATGTTCACGCCGAGCCCCCGCGCCACGTCCTCGCCCAGGTTGAGCAGGTTGAGGGCGGGCAGCGTGGTCAGGGCGAGGACGAGGCCGACGCCGATGAACGCGGTCACCGGCCAGATGACGTCGAAGCCGACGCCCGCCACGGAGCCCGCGTTCCAGAACCGCAGGGCGTTCAGCGACTTCTGGTCCGAGAGCGAGACGGCCGTGGTCATCGCCGCGAGGAACACGGTGATCCCCTGCCCGGCCAGCGCGAGCGTCAGGGGATTCCCGGCCCCGCGGCCGATGCTCGCGAGGCCGAACACGACGACACCGGCGACCGCCGCCCCGACGAAGGCGAACCAGACGTACTGGAACGGGTTGGAGAGCCCGAACACGGCGATTGCCGACACCACGGCGAACGACGCACCGGCGTTCACCCCCAGCAGGCCCGTGTCCGCGACCGGGTTGCGCGTATACCCCTGGATCAGCGCACCGCCGACCCCCAGGGCGATGCCCGCCACCACGGCGAGCACCGTCCTCGGCAGACGCACGGTCCGCACGATGAGCCGGATCTCGGTGAGCCGCTGGTCGGAGTCGGGCGCCGCGAAGAGGCCGTGCCACACCTCGGAGGGACTCAGCGAGCGCGCACCGACGGCCAGCGAGAGCGCCCCCGCGATCACCAGGATCGCGGCAAGCACAGCCAGACCCACAAGCCGCCGCCTGCGGGCCCCTGTTGTGCCCCTCGATATGGGGCGCTCCACTGCAGTCGTGCTCATTCGACGTACGTTATCCCTTTGATCGGTCCGGGACGCACGGCCGGTGGGCGAGCCGATCCGCCCGGACAGGCCTAGCGCGCGGCGCTGCCGGTCTCGTCGGCGACCGGCTGTGCCTCGCCCGAGGCGGACCCGGTGTTCCGGGCGCGCAGCGAGTCGAGGATCTCGCCGACCCGGATCGCGATGTTGGAAAGCAGCGACGACGTGATGCCGTGCGTGTGCTCCGTGCCGCCCTGGAGGTAGATGCCGCAGCGCAGGTCGGCGTCGGTCGCTATGCGGTAGTCGCGCTCGACCCGCACCCGGCCCTCGTCGTCGCGCAGGCAGCGGTCCGCGACGTCGCCGAGGAGGCCGACGGGGTCGGCGGGGCTGTAGCCGGTGGCGAACACCACGATGTCGGCGTCCAGCTCGGCGTCCTCGCCCGTGACGAGGGACTTCACGGTGGCGCGCACGCCGTCGTCCGTCTCCTTGACGCCGGTGAGCCGGGAGATGTTGAGGAAGCGCAGCCGCTCGGTGCCGAGGACCTTCTCCCGGTACATCTCGCGGTAGAGGTCGTCGATCAGGTCGATGTCCACCACGGAGTAGTTGGTGTTGCCGTGGTAGCCCATCAGCCGCTGCTTGACGTCCTCGGGCGCGTCGAAGTACTCGTCGACAGCCTCGGGGTCGAAGATCCGGTTGGCGAAGCTGGAGTCGTCGGCGGGGCTGTAGCCGTAGCGGGAGAAGACGGCGCAGACCTCGGCCTCGGGGAAGCGGCGGTGCAGGTACGCGACGTTCTCCGCGGCGCTCTGCCCGGCGCCCACGACGACGAACCGGGAGGGCGAGGTGCCCTCCAACTCCTCCACCTTCGTCAGCAGTTCGGAGTTGTGCCAGACGCGGTCGCCGCGCTCCACGCCCTCCGGCATGAGGGGGCGCAGGCCGGTGCCGACGACGAGGTTGCGGGCGCGGTGGACCGCGAGCCCCTCCGCCGAGCGGACCGTCACGTCCAGGTACTCCACGACCCCGTCGCGCACGAACGGCGTGACCCCCACGACCTCGTGGCCGTAGGAGACCTGGTCGTCGACCTTGGCCGCGGCCCACTCGAGGTACTCGTGGAACTCGACCCGCAGCGGGAAGAGGTTCTTGTGGTTGATGAAGTCGGTCAAACGCCCCTTGCTCTTCAGGTAGCAGAGGAAGCTGAACTCACTGGTGGGGTTCCGCTGTGTCACCAGGTCCTTGAGGAAGGACACCTGCATGGTCGCGTCGTCGATCAGCATGCCGCGGTGCCAGCCGAAGCGCGGCTGCTGCTCGAAGAAGTGAGCGGTGACCGTCTCCTCCCTGCCGACGCTTGCGTTGTGCTCGCTGAGCGCGATCGCCATGGCCACATTGGACGGGCCGAAGCCGATGCCAATGAGGTCGTGGACCAGTGGTGCGTCGCCAGGAAGAACCTGTGACATGTCACTCCCATCGTGCGGGGAAGCCGCCTGTCAGGCGTGGGGGAAGGTACAGATAGTGGGCACGTCGACACAGCAGCCCACCCGAACTTAGGTGAGCCTAAGCTAATCCGGCGAAGCTGTCGACCCGGCCGGGCAGTGCCGTCGATCCCCCGGGGGCGATCACGCCTTTCAACTGGGGCATAAAGTCGATGCGTTGCCTAATAAGGTAAGGCTTGCTTTACTTGTCGTCGGCTATTCCCTGCTCTGAGGAGGAACCCCATGCGGGTCGTCATGTTCGGTTACCAGACCTGGGGGCACCGGACCCTGCAAGCCCTCCTGGACTCCGAGCACGACGTGGTGATGGTCGTGACACACCCCAAGAGCGAGCACGCGTACGAGAAGATCTGGAGCGACTCCGTCGCCGACCTCGCCGAGGAGCACGGCGTCCCCGTCCTCATCCGCAACCGCCCTGACGACGAGGAGCTGTTCGAGCGCCTCAAGGCCGCCGACGCGGACATCATCGTGGCCAACAACTGGCGTACGTGGATCCCGCCGCGCATCTTCGACCTGCCGCGCCGCGGCACGCTGAACGTCCACGACTCGCTGCTGCCGAAGTACGCCGGCTTCTCCCCGATCATCTGGGCGATGATCAACGGCGAGTCCGAAGTGGGCGTCACCGCGCACATGATGGACGGCGAGCTCGACGCCGGCGACATCGTCCGGCAGGAGGCGGTCGCGGTCGGTCCGACGGACACCGCCACCGACCTCTTCCACAAGACCGTCGACCTCATCGCCCCGGTCACCATCGGCGCGCTCGACCTCATCGCGGGCGGCCAGACGGAGTTCACCAAGCAGGACCGCTCCCAGGCGAGCTTCTTCCACAAGCGGTCCGCCGAGGACATCCGCATCGACTGGACCTGGCCCTCGGAGGACCTCGACCGCCTGGTGCGCGCCCAGTCCGCGCCGTACCCCAGCGCCTACTGCTTCCACAAGGGCAAGCGTCTGGAGGTCGTCACCGCGGTCGTGTCCGAGGGCCGCTACGGCGGTACGCCCGGTCGCATCTTCTACCGCGAGGGCGAGGGCGTGGTGATCGTCGCCGGCGCCGACGCCCGCAACGGCCGCAACCACGGCCTGGCCATCACGCGCGTACGGACCGAGGACGGCCGGGAGTTGCCCGCCACGGAGTACTTCACCTCCATGGGTGGCTACCTGACCAGCCGCCCCTGACCAGCCGCCCTGATCAGCCGCTGCTGATCGCCCTCTTCCCCCTTCTCCCCCGCTCTCCCCCGCGGACTCAGCCCGCCGCCGCGAGAACCAGCGGCAGGACCTGATCGCTGCCCGCCCTGCGCAGCAGCCGGGCAGCGACCGCGAGGGTCCACCCCGAGTCGGTGAGGTCGTCCACGAGCAGGACGGGACCCGGCGAAGCCGCAAGCGCCGCGGCCAGGTCGTCGGGGACGGCGAAGGCACCGGACAACGCCCGCAGGCGCTGGGCGGAGTTGCTGCGGCGCGCCGCGTGCGCGCCGTCCGGCCCGGTGTACGCCAGGGTGCCCAGGAACGGGAGGCGGCCGACGGTCGCGATGCCCTCGGCGAGGGAGCCCACCAACTGCGGGCGGGTGTGCGACGGCAGGGCGACGACTCCCACCGGGCGGGCCGAGGCGTCCGGCACGTTCGGCGCCCAGCCGCCCGGCGAGCGCGCCCAGTCGGCGATGACCGCCACCGCGGCCCGCAGGACGTCGTCGGGCACCGGCCCGTCGGGCGCGTTCTCCGCAAGGAGCGGACGGAGCCGGTTGCCCCAGCCGATGTCCGAGAGGCGCCCGAGGGCGCGCCCGGTGGAGCACTGCTCCTTGGCCGGGATACGGCCCTTGAGGTCCACGCCGAGCGCGGCCATGCCGGTGGGCCACATGCGGCGCGGCTCGATCTCCGCCCCGGGCCTGTCCAGTTCCTTCGTCGCGCCCGTCAGCGCCTCCGACGAGACGGCGGAATCGGTCCAGGCACCCGCGCAGTTGTCGCAGCGGCCGCACGGGACCGCCCCCTCGTCGTCCAGTTGCCGGCGCAGGAACTCCATCCGGCACTGGGTGGTGCTCACGTAGTCCCGCATGGCCTGCTGCTCCGCCTGCCGCTGCTTCGCCACCCAGGCATACCGCTCGGCGTCGTACTCCCACGGCCGGCCGGTCGAGATCCAGCCGCCCTTGACCCGCTTGACCGCGCCGTCCACGTCGAGCACCTTGAGCATGGTCTCAAGGCGGGTGCGGCGGAGCTCGACCAGAGCCTCCAGGGCCGGTACGGAGAGCGGCCGCCCCGCGTCGGCGAGGGCAGTGAGCGTCTGGCGGACCATTGCCTCGGGCGGGAAGGCGGTGTCGGCGAAGTACCGCCAGATCGCCTCGTCCTCCTTGCCCGGCAGCAGCAGCACGTCGGCGTGCTCCACTCCGCGGCCCGCGCGACCCACCTGCTGGTAGTACGCGATCGGCGAGGACGGCGAGCCGAGGTGGACCACGAAGCCCAGGTCAGGCTTGTCGAAGCCCATGCCGAGCGCCGACGTGGCGACCAGCGCCTTGACCTTGTTCTCCTGCAGGTCGGTCTCGGCCTGCAACCGGTCGGCGTTCTCCGTGCGGCCCGTATAGGAGGCCACCGTGAAACCGCGCTGGCGCAGGAAGGCGGTGGCCTCCTCGGCCGCGGCGACGGTCAGGGCATAGATGATGCCGGAGCCCTGGAGCTCGTCCAGGTGTTCGGCGAGCCAGGCCAGCCGGTGCGCGGCGTCCGGCAGCCGGACGGCGCCGAGCCGCAGGCTCTCCCGGTCCAGGGGGCCGCGCAGCACGAGCGCCTCGCCCGCGCCGGTGCCCAGCTGCTCGGCGACGTCCGCGGTGACGCGCGCGTTCGCCGTCGCGGTGGTGGCGAGGACCGGCACACCGGCCGGAAGCTCGGTCAGCATCGCCCGCAACCGGCGGTAGTCCGGCCGGAAGTCGTGTCCCCAGTCGGAGATGCAGTGCGCCTCGTCCACCACGAGAAGGCCGGTCGTGGCCGCGAGCTTGGGCAGCACCTGATCGCGGAAGTCCACCGAATTGAGCCGCTCGGGACTGACGAGGAGGACGTCGGTCTCGCCGCGCTCGACCTCGCCGTAGATGGCGTCCCACTCCTCCGGGTTGGCCGAGTTGATGGTGCGGGCCTGGATGCCGGCGCGGGCCGCCGACTCGACCTGGTTGCGCATCAGCGCCAGCAGCGGGGAGATGATCACCGTGGGCCCCGCGCCGCGCCGCCGCAGCAGGGCGGTGGCCACGAAGTACACCGCTGACTTGCCCCAGCCGGTGCGCTGCACCACCAGGGCGCGCCGCCGCTCCTCGACCAGGGCCGCCACCGCCTGCCACTGGTCCTCGCGCAGCCGCGCCGAACCCCCCGGGTCACCGACGAGCTCGGCGAGGATGGCGTCGGCTTCGGTGCGGAGCTCCAGGTTGTCCATGCCCCCATGCAACCCGATGCCACTGACAATCGCCCAATCCGCCATGGCCGCACGCAAGCGTCGAAGGTCAACGGTCTGGGCAGGAATATGGACAGTGCATCGTTTGCCCCAGGACCGCGGTGCGCATCGCCCCGGCGCATTGCCGCGAGCGACCACGACGGGAAGAATTGGATCCGCTCCCGTGCGCGCCGTGTGAACCGGCAGATCCCTGCCGCGGTGCGCTCCCCCAGTCCGACCCCGCCCTCCAGGGGCGTACAGCCGAAGGGAGGACCGTGACCTTCGGATCCGCCACGTCCGCCGCGGCGCCGGTGCCGGAGCCCCCGGCATCGGTCGAGCTGTCCGCCGACTCCGCCCACCGACTGGCCCGGACGCTGGAGCCCGCCGAGTGGTCGGCCGCGGGAATTCCGCTGCTGCGCAACCCTCGTGAGGTCGTCAGCGGTCTGCACGCGCGCCATCTGCCGGCGCTCGCGACGGCGGTCGTGGCCGTGCTTGATCCGGACGAACGGCTGCGGGCGAGCGCCTCGTTCAGCGGACAGACGACCCCGACGGACGGCTGGATCTTCCGCAACGCGCTGCTCGCGCAGTTGCGCCGGATCATCCCGCACGACCTGCGCCGCCGCACTCCGGTGCGCACCGCCGTACTGCTCTACTGCCGGGCGGGGGACGCCCGTTGGACTCAGGAGGACGGGGCCTGGATGTGGGGTCTACGGGACGCCTGCACCCTGCACGGGCTGCGCTGCGGCGCGTACATCACGCTGACGCACGACGGCTGGCACGTGCTCGGCGAGGGACGCGGCGGCCGTCGGCCGAGCGCCGGATCGTCGCCGGAGGCCCTCGCCGGGACCGATCCACCGCCGCCGCGCACCGGAGGCGCCGCCTCCGACGTGCTGCGGCGGGCGGCGGCGCGCTGATCGCCGGTACGGCGGCCGGTACGGAGCCCGTACGCGTGCACACGGCACGCGCACGGCGCACATCGGCCCCCGCACCGTGCTACCGCGCGGTCGCTGTCAGACGCCCGCGCCCAGCATCGAGTTGATGCGCTGCGGGTCACCGCAGACGATCAGCAGGGTGCTCGCGCGGGTGAGCGCCGTCGGCAGTGCCGCGACCGCGGTCTCTTCGTCGCCGCCGTTGACGGCGACGACGACCACGGGCCGGGCCGAGGCACGGGTCAGCGCGGCGGCGTCGGCATAGAAGACGTCGTCGCCCGCGTCGTGCTGGGCCCAGTAGGCGGTCTCTCCGAAGGACAGCTCGTGCGTGGCCCACGGGTGGGGGTCGCCGGTGGTGATCACCAGGACTTCACCCGGGGCACGCCCGGTGTCGAGAAGAAGGTCGACGGCCTCCTCGGCCGCGTCCAGCGCGCCCTCGGCCGAAGCCGGGATCAGCTGGATCTGCGGAACCGAATCCACCGTGGCGGTGGCACCACCGACGGCAGCTCCGGAAGGAGCGGGGCCCGTGGTGGAGGGGCCGGGGGCAGCCGGGGCGGAAGGCCCGGGCTTGACTGCCGCATCGAGCGGCGTTCGCTGCGCGGGCGGCATCGGCCGGGCAGGACCCGGACGGCCGGGGCGCGGCGGAGCCGCGGGACGCGGGCCGGGTACGGGGCGGGGGGTCGGCGCGGTGCGGCCACTGGCCTGCGTGGCGCGGGGACCCTGGGCACTCTCGTGAATCTGAGGCTCCTCGGGAATGAGAGGCATGACGTGTTGTCTATCAAACGCCGACGCGACTCGCGTCGGCGGGTGGCACATGAGTGCGATCGGAAGTGCGGGAAAAGCGTCAGAACTCAAAGCCGAGCTGACCCTCGATTTCCGGAACATTTCCGTCCGCCCAGCTGCGGGCCTTCTTGAGGTGCCGCCACTGGGGCAGCGCATCAAGATACGCCCACGTGAGCCGGTGGTACGGGGTGGGCCCCCGCTCCGCCAGCGCGGCCTTGTGCACCGGCGACGGATAACCGGCGTTGGCCGCAAAACCGAAGTCTGCATGTTCGATGCCCAGTTCGGCCATCATTTTGTCGCGCCGGACTTTCGCGATCACGGAAGCCGCGGCGACGGCCACACAGGACTGATCCCCCTTGATCACCGTACGGACCTGCCAGGGAGCGCCGAGGTAGTTGTGCTTTCCGTCGAGGATGACCGCGTCCGGGCGGACCGGCAGCCCCTCCAGAGCACGTACCGCGGCGAGCCGCAGCGCGGCCGTCATCCCCAGCTCGTCGATCTCCTCGTGCGAGGCGTGGCCGAGGGCGTGCGCCGTGACCCAGCTCTCCAGCTCCAGCGCGAGCGTGGTGCGCCGCTTGGGGCTGATCAGCTTGGAGTCGGTGAGCCCTTCGGGCGGCCGGCGCAGTCCCGTGATCGCCGCGCAAACGGTGACCGGGCCCGCCCACGCGCCGCGCCCGACCTCGTCGACACCGGCGACGAGCTTCGCTCCGGTGGTGGCGCGCAGGGAGCGCTCGACGGTGTGGGTGGGTGGTTCGTACGGCATGGCGTCCATCAGCCTACGCCGCCCGTGAGGGCCCGCGACACCCAGGCACCCCATGACGGCTCACCGGCCCCGAGGCGACCTCGGAGCCGAGCCCGAAGCGGGCCTCGGGACCGACCTTTCACGGACGCAGCAACGGCACCATCACCTGGTCGATGAGGGCCTCGAACTCCTCGTCCCGCCATTCGCTCCCGCACACCTTGGTGCGGTACATGAACATCGCCGGAATCACATCGCACACGTAGGCCTCCGTCCCGCCGGAACGGACCTCTCCGCGCTCGACCCCGCGGCTCAGGACCTCCTTGATCAATTTCACGCTCGGCTCGATGACGCCTTCGAAGATCACGTCACGGAAGCGCTCGGCCGTCGTCGCGTCGCACTCGTGAAGCACCGCACGCAAGGCGAACCCGGGCCGCGAGAACATCGTCACCCGCATCTGCCTGCACAGCTGCAACAGGTCTTCCCGGACGCTGCCGAGATCCGGGGCACTGTCGAGGCGCGGCAGCCCGGCACGCAGCGCCTGCACGACGAGGTCCTCCTTGGACGGCCAGCGCCGGTACACGGCGGCCTTGCCGGTCTGCGCGCCCGCGGCGACCCCCTCCATCGTCAGTCCGCTCCAGCCGACCGTACTGAGCTGATCGAGGGCGGCATCGAGGATCGCCCGCTCCAGGACCGACCCCCGGCGGCGCGGGGAAACCGTCCGGGCGGGAACGGCCGTCCAGCGCGAAGTAGCCATCTTCTTCTCTCCGTTGGGCGGGCAGGCGGGACCGGGAACAAAGGTGAGTGAACGCTTGCGTTCACTCAAGTGGAGTCACTACCGTCGTAGTGAACAGTGAACGGGACCGTTCACTAAGGAACTTGCAGGGGATCATGACAACGACCTCTCAGCTGACAAAAGACCACAAGCCCGGGGCCGCCCGCCGAGAGGGGCACCCCGGCCTGGCACTCAGCGTCATCGCGGCCTGCCAACTCATGGTGGTCCTCGACGCGACGATTGTGAATATCGCCCTTCCGCACATCCAGGGCGCCCTCAACTTCTCGACTACCGACCTCACTTGGGTCGTCAGCGCGTACACCCTCACCTTCGGCGGGCTGCTGCTGCTCGGCGGCCGCGCCGGGGACATCCTGGGACGCCGTCGCGTCTTCATGGCGGGCATCCTCCTCTTCACCCTCGCCTCGCTCCTGGGCGGATTCGCCCAGGAGCCCTGGCAGTTGCTGGCCGCGCGGGCCCTGCAGGGCGTCGGCGGCGCGATAGCCTCGCCCACCTCGCTGGCGCTCATCACGACGACCTTCCCCGAAGGACCCGAACGGAACCGCGCCTTCGGCGTCTTCGCCGCCGTCTCCGCAGGTGGCGGTGCCATCGGCCTGCTGGCGGGCGGCATGCTCACCGAGTGGCTCGACTGGCGCTGGGTCCTCTTCGTGAACGTGCCGATCGGCGTCCTGATCGCCGTCCTCACCCCGCTCTACATCAACGAATCCGAACGCCACCCCGGCCGCTTCGACCTCATGGGCGCCCTGACATCGACCCTCGGCATGGCGTCCCTGGTCTACGGATTCATCCGCTCCGCCGAGGAGGGCTGGCGCGACAGCATCACGCTGGGGTCCTTCGGCGCGGCGGTCGTCCTGCTCGCGGCCTTCGTATTCGTCGAGATGCGGGCGAAGGAACCGATCACTCCGCTGCGGATGTTCGCCGACCGCAACCGCTCGGGCACGTACGTGATCATGCTGAGCCTGTCGGCGGCGATGTTCGGCATGTTCTTCTTCATCGTTCTCTTCGTGCAGAACATCCTGGACTACACACCGATCGAGGCCGGCCTGGCCTTCCTGCCGGTCACCGTCGTCATCGCGCTCGGCGCGGCACTGTCGCAGAAGTTCCTTCCCGTGCTCGGCCCCAAGCCGTTCATGGTGACGGGCTCGATCATCGTCGCGCTGGGGCTCGGCTGGCAGACACTGCTCGGCCCGGACAGCTCCTACCTCGGCGGAGTGCTCGGCCCGATGCTCCTCTTCGGCTTCGGCATGGGGCTGAACTTCGTGACGCTGACGCTGACGGCGGTCTCCGGGGTGGCCCTCCACGAAGCGGGCGCGGCCTCCGGCCTGCTCAACACCACACAGCAGGTGGGCGGTTCGCTCGGCCTCTCCATCCTCACCACGGTCTTCGGCACGGCCAGCCGTGAGGAGGGCAAGGAACAGCTGACGGACTTCATGGCCCACGCCACACCGGAACAGAAGGCCGAGTTCGCCAAGACCCACCAGCTTCCCGCACCCTGGGGCCACGAGGTGCTGTCCCAGGGCATCTCAACCGCCTTCATTCCGGCCGTCGCCATGGCCGTCCTCGCCCTGGCCACCGCCGCGCTGGTGATCCGCGTACGCAAGAGCGACCTGGACGCACTGGCCGGCACGGCGAGCGCGGCGGGCCCGTCGGCCGGCTGACCTCCCGGGGTGCCGTGTCATCGGTACGACGAGTACGCGTCGTCGCCGCTCTCGCCACAGGCCGTGGCGTCCACGGTCTGTGACGAGAGCGGGCGCTTCTCGATGATCCGCCGCGCCCGGGACTCCCCCAGGCTGGTCGCGTACCACGGGCCGTGCTCGCTGCCGAGTTCGTCGGCGATGTCCTTGAGCGCGCACGAGCGCTGCGGCTCCGGCAGCTTGTCCAGGGCCGGCACCGCGTCGGCCGACAACTGCCGCGTGTAGTCGAAAGCGCGCACGAGCGCTGCGGCTCCGGCAGCTTGTCCAGGGCCGGCACCGCGTCGGCCGACAACTGCCGCGTGTAGTCGAAGTCGAACTTTCCGGTCTCCTCGTAACGCTGCACATTGCGCTCGGCGATCAGTGCGTCGGGCGACAGCAGCCCGAACGCCAGCACACCGGCCGCCGTACTCGCGGCGACAGCACGCGGCAGCCACCGGGCACCCCAGACACCGGCGGCCATGATCAAAAGTACGATCACGCCCAGCCAGAGCTCCACGGCGACGACCGAGATCCGCAGCCTGGTCAGCCCGTACGCCTCCACGTACATGTCCATCCGCCGCACCGCCGACGCCACCACGACAAGCGTCATCACGCAGAGGGTGCCGAGCACCCCGCGCACCAACGTCCGGTCCCCGGTCCCGTCGCGGGGAGCCCAGCGCAGGGCGAACACGATGACCAGCAATGTGAGCAGAGTGGCGAGAAGCAACTGCCAGAACCCCTGCCGCGCATAGTCGGAGTACGAGAGCCCCGTCTTGTCGAGGACAGCGTCGTAACCGCCGAAGAGCACGGCCAGTTGGACCGCGTTGAACGCCGCGAACAGCACATTCAGCACGATCAGCGGCAGCGCCCACTCGACCCGCCCCCGGGCCCGGCCCGGCTTCACCACCAGCCTGTCCCAGCGCACGGGCGAAGCGGCCGCCCGCGCCACGGCGAGGGCTCCTGCCACCCCCAAGATCAGGAGCAACACGCGCCACGGACTCCCGGCGAGCGAGGCATCGGGCATCAACTCCCCCAGCAGGTCCGCGAAGGCCGCATCCGCCCCGGCGAACAACGCCCCGAAAACGAGCACCAGCACAACCGCCACCGCGACCGCACGCAGCACGGGTGCCGCCCCGCGCGCCCCGCCCGCCCGCTCACGCACCCCGCGCCAGCCCCAGCGGAGACCGGCGAAGAGCGCCTCGAACACACCGAGCGGGCTCAGGAGTACGCCGACCCAGGTCCGACAACCGTGCAACGCCAGCGAACCGAGCCCGAACGCCGAGACCACCGCCAGAAACGACGGCCACCCCGCATCACGCAAAGCCGGCACGACCAACAGCACCAGCCCTCCCACCGCCCACACCAACGACCACGAGCGAGAGCGTCGGCCACCCCTCTCAGCGGCGAAACAGGCAGCGAGCGCCGCCGGGACGGCCACGATCAGCAGATTCAGCGCCAGACCGTCACCGAGAAGCAGCATGCTCAACAGCCCGGTGGCCAGCACCGCACAGAGCGTCGCCGTACGCACCGCGCCAGGCGGATCCCCCCGCAGATCAGCAAGGAGCGGCACCGGCCCCGGCTCCGGCCCAGAGGCAGGTCCAGAGGCAGGTCGCTCCGGAGGCTCATCTGATGTGTCACCTCTGGCTGATGAATCGGACACGGGACCCCTCCCCGGCCGACCCTGTGCAGCACGCAGCACCCCCAGGTACCCCCCCAGGTAGCCGCAGGACCGCGAGGACCGGCGTCTCGTCAACGCACTCGAGCCAAGATCAACTTACGGCCCGCCCCAGCGTAGCCGCACCCCCACTCTCAGCCTCCGGCCGATATACGCCTGTGTCATGAACATGACGGTGAGCCTTTTCGCCTCGGGTTCTGGGCACGTCCGGGTGGGGCGGGGTGGTGGTGTTGGTGGGGGTGGGAGGAGGGGGCAGAGTCCCGCCAGCCAGCTGTGCCCCCTCCGAAACAGCTCAGGCGTCAGACCACGCCGCAAGGCACCCAGCCGGGCAACGCCTCCGCGCGCTCGAGCCACTCCGTGGGAGGCGCACCTCCCTCACCCGACGCCACCACGCCGCCCACGATGGCGCAGGTCGTGTCCATGTCCCCGCCCACCTGCGCGGTGTCCCATATGGCCCGCTCGTACGCCCCGAGCCCACGAGCCGCGGACCACAACGCGAACGGCACCGTGTCATGGGCAGTGGTCCGACGGCCGCACCCCAGGACCGCCGCGACCGTCCCGGCGTCGCCGTAGTCGAGCATGTCCCGCGCCCGGCGCAGCCCCGCCCCTACCGCGCTGCGCGGCACCAGCTCGATCACGCCGTCAAGCAACTTCTGCGGCGTCGGCGCCCCCGCGGGGTCGGCCACGAGCGCCGCGGCCGCTGCCACCGCCATGGCCCCCACGACTGCTTCACGATGCTGATGCGTGGGGTACGCCGAGATCTCCGCCTGGTGCGTCGCCTGCTCCGGGTCGTCCGCATACCAAGCCCCCAGGGGAGCGATCCGCATGGCGGCTCCGTTCCCCCAGGACCCTTGCCCCTTGAAGAGCGCGGAGGCCAGCTCTCGCCAGTCGTCGCCCTCCCGAACCTGCCTGAGCAGCCGGTTCACAGCGGGGCCGTAGCCACGGTCGACGTCATGGTGCTCGGCGAACGACCGGGCGAGTGCGTCCTGGTCGATCCTGCGGTGCTTGATGAGGACGGCCAGTACGGAGCAGGCCATTTCCGTGTCGTCGGTCCACTGCCAGGGGGCGTCGGGCAGTTGTCGGCGCTTGAGCAGTGGGTAGTGCGCGGGCACGAAGAACTGTGAGCCCAGCGCATCCCCCACCGCCAGTCCGCGCAGGCTGGCCAGAGCGCGCTCAAGGCGCCGGTCGGGAGAGGAGTCAGCGGTCATCGCCCTGCCACTCTATCCGGTGACGCCGTACGGCTCGGGTTCCCGCCAGCGTTCGAACGGCCGGTCCAGCGTGTATTTGCCGTCCTCACCGAGCACCAGCATCCTCATCTCTCCGTTGCCCGGATTGGACAGCGACTCGAACTCGGCCACCGACCAGTGGAACCAGCGCATACAGAACAGTCGCATGGTCAGTCCGTGGGTGACCAACAGGACGTTCGGCGGATGATCCGGCGCCTCGAAGCTCCGGTAGAGGCTCTCCAGGAAGGACCCCACTCGGTCGTAGACGTCGGCCCCCGACTCTCCCTGCGCGAAGCGGTAGAAGAAGTGCCCGTATGCGTCGCGGTATGCCTTCTGCAGGCGTACGTCGTCCCTGTCCTGCCAGTTGCCCCAGTCCTGTTCCCGCAGTCTCGGTTCCTCGCGTACGCGCACCAGCTCAGGGTCGAGCCGGAAGGCCTGGAGGGTCTCGTGGGTACGACGGTAGGGCGAGACATACACGCTCACCCGTTCACGGCCCAGCAGGTCTCTCAGGTGTTTTCCCCTGTCTGCCGCTTGTGACCACCCCGTCTCGGTGAGCGCGAGCGCGTGATCGGGTTCGCGCTCGTACACGGTGTCGTCGGCGTTTCCGGCCGACTCGCCGTGCCGGACCAAGAAGATGCGCCGCGGGCGTGCCATACGGAAACCCTAGATCGGGACCCTGGCGGGCTGCTCAGTCGGGTAGCCGTCCGGACTCCATCCGGCGTATTCGGCCCGTGAAACGCCGCCGCAGCAACCGGTCGTGCGAGACGACCACCAGGGCGCCTGTCCACTGGTCGAGGGCCGCTTCCAGTTCCTCGACCAGGCCGAGTGCCAAGTGGTTGGCGGGCTCATCGAGCAGGAGCAGGTCGGCGGGTCTGGCGAGCAGCCGCGCGAGAGCCAGCCTCCGGTGCTGCCCCGCCGACAGGGACCGCGCCGGTATCTGTAGGCCACGAGGTCGGAACAGCCCGTAAGAAAGGAGCAGTTCCCGCTGCTCGTCCTCGGGGAGTCCCAGACCTCTGCCGAACACTTCGAGGACGCGTTCAGTGGGACGTCGTACCGGTATTTCCTGAGCGAGATAGCCGATTCGGCCTCTGCGGACGACGGTGCCCGAATCGGGTTCGAGCACGCCCGCCATGGTCCGCAGCAGAGTGGACTTCCCCGCGCCGTTGCCTCCATGGATCAGCAGTCGTTCGCCGGCCGAGACGGTGAGCGAGTCCACGGCGAGTCGCTCACCCACCCGCACGTCCCGCAAGGTCACCAGAGCCCCTGCGGTCGCGCCCGTCACCGGGCGCGCCGCGAAACCCAGTGGTTCAGGAGGCTTCGGCACGGGCTGTTCCCGCAGCCTTCGGAGTCGCTCCTGTGTGTTCCGCACGCGCCCTGAAACCGAGGCCTGGACGCGTCCGCCGGCCCGGTCGTAGGCCATCTTGTTGTTGTCCTTCATTCCGCGGCCACCGGCGACGGAATGAGCTGTGGTCGCCATGAACTCCTGGAGACGACTCGTCTCCTCGCACCACTGCGCGTACTCCTGTTCCCAGCGCTGCCGGGCGGCTGCCCGTTCCGCTACAAACCCCTGGTACCCACCGCCGTGCCGCACCACAGACCGGCGATCGGCGTCCACTTCCAGGATGGCCGTGGTGACCCGCTCCAGGAACGTACGGTCGTGAGAGACCGCGACCACGGTCCCGCGATGCGCAGGGAGGACGCTCTCCAGCCAGTCCAGCGCGCTCTCGTCCAGGTGATTGGTCGGCTCGTCCAGGAGCATCACTTCGGGTGCCGCCGCGATGAGACAGGCAAGACCGAGCCGGGCCTGTTCGCCGCCGGAGAGGCTGCCCAGGGCCCTGCCCCGGTCGATGTGACCGAGCCCCAGTCCGTGCATCGCCTTGTCCACGCGTGCGTCCGCCTCATAGCCGCCCCGCAATTCGAACGCCGTCAGCAGGTCACCGTATGCACACAGCTCCCGCTCGGTCGCGGAACCGAGACCCTCTTCCAGGCTGCGCAACTGCCCCTCCATCGCGCGCAGCTCGGCCAGTGCGGCGTCGATCGCGTCCGCGACGCAATGGTCCGCCGGAAGGAGGGGAGTCTGCGCGAGAAGCCCGGCCCCCTGCTCGGCGACGGTCACCACCTCACCCTCATCGGGCTGCTCGTCGCCGGACATCAAGTGCAGCAGTGTGGACTTGCCCGCGCCGTTCTCCCCCACGACCCCTATGCGTTCGCCCGGACGGATCGCGAGAGACACCCCGTCGAGCAGCATCCGGCCCCCACGAGCCTTGGTCACGCCATGCAGAGAAATCTGAGTAGGCACGGTCACCCCCGGTTTCACGCCCTGCTGTATCAAATGCAACTGGTGTCGCGTTACGACGAGTGTGGCACGCCGCCGGGGCTAACGCAACACGAGTTGCGGTAAATTAGCCGAGGGTGGATCGCCGAGAAGGATCGAGAGGGGACGAGACGATGGTGGGCAAGCGCGTTGTGGCTGGTCGGAGTGGTGACACACCGGGCCCCGGGCAGCACGGACTCGACGGACCGGAGGGGCCAGAGGGGCCAGAGGGGCCAGAGGGACTGGAGAGGCCAGAGGGGCTGAAGGGGCAGGAAGCGCTCGGCACGGGCGGTCCAAGCGGTGACGCCGATCATCCGCAGCACCGAGCGAGGTCGCAGCAGCACACGCCCCCGCAGCCCGCAGCGGATGAGCCGGCTCCCCCCGCCCCCGGCACCCGCCGCCCCGGCGGCCGCACAGCCCGCACCCGCGCCGCCGTCCGGGACGCCGTGCTGAGCGGCCTCGCCGACCACGGCTACCCCGGGCTCACCGTCGAGTACGTGGCCGACCACTCGGGCGTGCACAAGACCACGTTGTACCGCCGCTGGGGTGGCCTCGAAGGGATGGTCGCCGACGCGCTGGACATGGCGGGCGAGGACACCTGGACGCCGCCGGACACCGGCAGCCTGGAGGGGGACCTGCGTGAGCTCGCTCGCGAGGTGGTCACTTCCTTCTCCGACGACGCGGCTTCCGCGGCGCCGACCGCCTTCGTCGCGGCCGCCTTTCAGTCACAGCGGGCCGCCGACGCCCTGCACTCCTTCTACGCGGAGCGGTTCGCGCGCTGTGAGGCGGTCGTGACCCGTGCGGTGGCACGCGGTGAGGCGTCGCCGGACACTGACGCGCCCGCGCTCGTCCGCGCCGTTTCCGCTCCGCTGCTGCTTCGCGTGTTCATCACACGCGAGCCGATCGACGGGGCGCTCGCCGACCAGTCCGCGGCGGCCGCCATCGCCGCCACCCGCGAGGGCGCGTTCACCCGGCCATGACGGTGCCCGCCGTGCCCATACGGAGCGAGCGCCATGAACAGAGGCTCAGTGCCATCCGCGTCGACCGTGTCGACCGCGTCGAAAGACTGACCGGGGCGATCAGCGGGTTACGGCCACGGCAGCGCAGCCCCAGCCCCAGTCCCAGCCCCGAAACTCAAGCCAGCCCGAACCAGAGATGGCTCGCACCGGGTCACACCGTCCACGAAGGCTCCAACTGCACGATATCTCCTGCGAGCGCGGAGACATCGGCCTCTGTCTGGGCCCGAAGGGATAGACGCTCCACCCGCTCGGCGCGGTACTTGCCGTGTTCGGCTGCCGACTGCCACATGGACAGCACCATGAACTCGTGCCCGGGTGCTTCTCCGAAGAGTCCACGCACCATTCCCGGCGAGCCGGCCATCGCCGGGTTCCAGACCTTCTCCTGCATGAGCGCGAAGTGCTCGACCCGCGCCTCCCTGACCCGGCAGTGCGCGACGCGCAGCACGTCCGCATCCGAGAAGCGCGGCTCGAACCCCGTCTTCACATCGAACCGATGGTCGAAGAGCTTGGCCTGAAGGCGCTTGAAGGTGCCGGACTGCGCCGCCGCGAGGCGGTCGTGCGAGCGGGCCATGAAGGAGTCGTAGAAGGCACGGCTCTCCCAGAAGGTGAAGACATGGGCGACGCCCTGCCGACCCCGGCTCCACCCCCCGCCCTGTCCCCGGAACCCCGGCTCCCCCAAAAGCCCCGCCCACTTTCGCTGTCCCCGTTCGAACCCCCGACGGTCCACCACGGTGCAGCGAGTCCACTTGACCAGCACCGCGCCATCGTACGGCGCGGAGCGCGGGCCGGGTCACGCTCCGGCGTAGTGCACCCGGATCAGCTCTGCCGAGTCATCGGCATCGAGTTCAATACCGAACTCCCGGTCGAGAACGTCCATCAATTCGCCCACAGGAACGCTTCGTTCGTCCGCGGTCCGTCCCGGATACGCCACCGTCAACTGATCGGCCACCAACCTGCGGCGCATCTCGGGAGCCGCCTTCTGCACCACCGGGCGCCGGATGAACGACGACCTGGGATGGGTCGAGGTGTAGTGGTTCATCACTACGTAGTCGACGGGAAGGCGCCGCTCCAGGGTGTACGCGTAGAGGTCGAACCAGCCGTCCGACCCCTCTGTCCGCAGGACCAGAACCCCATCGTCCTCCTGCTCGATCCGGAAACGCCACTCTCCTTGTTGCATTTCCGCCCCGGCGCGCAGCGGGATGGGCTCGAGCAGCCCGTCGGCGCCGAAGCCGGCGTCGCAGTGGAAAGCCTCGCCGTCCACCTCGACCTTCAGAAGCATGTGCGTCACCGCGCGCGTGACGGATGCCCCGGCCCTGACGCGAGCCCCGAGTCCGGTGACGGCGAAGCCGAGGCGTTCGAGGGCGGCGGCGAAAAGCAGGTTCTGTTCATAGCAGTAACCGCCCCTGCGCTTGTGCAGCATCTTCTCCTGCAGTGCGGGCAGGTCCAGCGGGACGGGACGGCCGAGCATCATCTCGAGGTTCTCGAAGGGGATCGCCGCCACATGCTCCTTGTGGAGCGTGCGCAGAGTGTCCAGATCCGGCTTCGTCCCGCCGGTGTGCCCGAGTCTCGCCAAATAGGCGTCGAGATCGAGTTCTTCCCCGTTCCATGTCATGGGTCCATGATCCCCTCGGCCGCGGCACGCGCCAACCCGCGACGCCCGGAGCCGCGTTGTCTCCGCCCCTGAGCAGGGGTGCCATGGCGTTGTCAGGGGTACGCCGTAGCGTGGGTGTCGGACATGCCTGGTGAATCAGCACCGGCCAGGTCACGAGGAGGGGGAAGTCCAGTGGGCAGTGCCAGCAAGGGAATCGAGAAGGTCGAAGTAGGGCTCAAGTGGGATCCGAGCCCGGCCGGGGAGCCGCCCAACGACCTCGACATCATCGCAGCGACGTATGCGGCGGACGCCCCGTACGGCAGCCCCGTGTACCTCGTGCACTTCGACAGCCGCTCCCCCGACGGCACGATCAACCTCAACCGGGACAGCAGGACTGGCCAGGGGTTCGGCTTCGACGAGGTGATGACCCTGGAGCTGGACCGGCTCGCGTCCACGTTGGTACGGGTCGTGGTGGGAGTGGCCATACAGCAGCAGGCGGAGCCGAAGGTGCTCGGCGACATCGCGAACACCGCGGTCCGGATCCGCGAGGGCCACACGGACCTGGCACAGAACGATCTGGCCGGCGTCTCCGGGTACATGGCTTCAACCGTCGCCGAGTTCACCCGGGACGCGTCCGGCGCGTGGTCGTTCCGTGAGGTTCTCCGCGGCTTCGACGCCGATCCGACATCGTTCGCGTCCCTCATGGGCAGTACGGAGTGAATCATCCGTGAGGAAGGTGAGGGTTCCGCCGAAGGGCTGCGCGGAGGCCGTCCCCGGGTAGTCCCGGAGTCTGACTCCCGACCGGTGTGCGGTGGACCGGTCGATGAACGCGGCGAAGGGGACCGGCCCTGAGGCCGGTCCCCTTCGTGACCCGTTGGTCAGCTATCCGTGCGAGCTACCTCGGACGGTAAGTCCGAGGCGGCGCCACCCGGTGTCAGCTGCATCCGCTGGTCGAGCCGCAGCCCTCGCAGATGTAGCAGGAGCCGGCGCGCTGCATCTTCGTACCGCAGGAGAAGCACAGCGGTGCGTCGGCCTGGATACCCAGCTGCATCTCCACCAGCTCGGCGCTGGTGTGCGCCTGCTGCGGGACCTCCTTGACGACCTCGGTCTCCGCCTTCGGCGTGGAGACCGCCTTCAGGGACTCGGTCTGCCGCGGGGCGGACTGTGCCAGGCCCTCGACATCGACCTCGTCCTCCGCCGGCTCGTACGAACCGGTCTCCAGGTGACGCTGACGCTCCTCGGCGGAGTGGATGCCGAGCGCGGAGCGCGTCTCGAAGGGCAGGAAGTCCAGCGCCAGGCGGCGGAAGATGTAGTCGACGATCGACTGCGCCATCCGCACGTCCGGGTCGTCCGTCATGCCGGCCGGCTCGAAGCGCATGTTCGTGAACTTGGAAACGTACGTCTCCAAGGGCACGCCGTACTGCAGACCGACCGAGACGGCGATGGAGAAGGCGTCCATCATGCCCGCGAGGGTCGAACCCTGCTTGGACATCTTCAGGAAGACCTCACCGAGACCGTCGTCCGGGTAGGAATTGGCGGTCATGTAACCCTCGGCGCCACCCACCGTGAAGGAGGTGGTGATGCCGGGACGGCCCTTCGGCAGACGCTTGCGGACCGGGCGGTACTCGACCACCTTCTCGACCGCGGCACGGATCGTGTCCTCGGTCTTCTCGGTGATCTCGGCCTTTGCCTCCTCCTTCTTCTTGGCGGAGAGAGGCTGGCCGACCTTGCAGTTGTCGCGGTAGATGGCGAGCGCCTTGACGCCCATCTTCCACGCCTCGTAGTAGACCTCTTCGACGTCCTCGACGGTGGCCGTCTCGGGGAGGTTGACCGTCTTGGAGAGTGCTCCGGAGATCCACGGCTGGATGGCCGCCATCATCCGGACGTGGCCCATCGCGGAGATGGAACGCTCGCCCATCGCGCAGTCGAAGACCTCGTAGTGCTCGGGCTTCAGGCCGGGGGCATCGATCACATTGCCGTTCTCGGCGATGTGGGCGACGACCGCCTCGATCTGCTCCTCCTGGTAACCCAGGCGACGCAGGGCCTGCGGCACGGTGCCGTTGACGATCTGCATCGAGCCGCCGCCGACGAGCTTCTTGAACTTGACCAGGGCGAGGTCGGGCTCCAGGCCCGTGGTGTCGCAGGACATCGCGAGACCGATGGTGCCGGTCGGGGCGATGACCGACGCCTGGGAGTTACGGAAACCGTTCTTCTCACCGAGGCGGACCACGTCCTGCCAGGCCTCCGTGGCGGCGGCCCAGATCGGCGAGTCCAGGTCGTCCATGCGGACGGCCGAGGCGTTGGCGTCGGCGTGCTGCTTCATGACGCGCTTGTGCGGCGTGGCGTTGCGGGCGTAGCCGTCGTAGGGACCGACGACCGCGGCGAGCTCGGCGGAACGCTTGTACGAGGTGCCCGTCATCAGCGACGTGATGGCGCCGGCGAGGGCGCGGCCGCCGTCGGAGTCGTACGCGTGACCGGTCGCCATCAGGAGGGCGCCGAGGTTGGCGTAGCCGATGCCCAGCTGACGGTAGGCGCGGGTGTTCTCGCCGATCTTCTGGGTCGGGAAGTCCGCGAAGCAGATGGAGATGTCCATCGCGGTGATGACCAGCTCGACGACCTTCGAGAAGCGGTCGGCGTCGAAGGACTGGTTGCCCTTGCCGTCGTCCTTCAGGAACTTCATCAGGTTCAGCGAGGCGAGGTTGCAGGACGTGTTGTCCAGGTGCATGTACTCACTGCACGGGTTCGAGCCGTTGATCCGGCCGGACTCCGGGCAGGTGTGCCAGGCGTTGATGGTGTCGTCGTACTGGATGCCGGGGTCGGCGCAGGCCCAGGCGGCCTCGGCCATCTTGCGGAAGAGCGACTTGGCGTCGACCTCCTCGATGACATCGCCCGTCATGCGGGACGTCAGACCGAACTTGCCGTCCGCCTCGACCGCCTTCATGAACGTGTCGTTCACACGGACCGAGTTGTTGGCGTTCTGGTACTGGACGGACGTGATGTCGTCGCCGCCCAGGTCCATGTCGAAGCCCGCGTCACGCAGGGCGCGGATCTTCTCCTCTTCCTTCACCTTGGTCTCGATGAAGCCTTCGATGTCGGGGTGGTCGACGTCGAGGATGACCATCTTGGCCGCGCGGCGCGTGGCGCCACCGGACTTGATCGTTCCCGCGGAGGCGTCGGCACCACGCATGAAGGAGACGGGACCCGAGGCGTTGCCTCCGGAGGACAGCAGTTCCTTGGAGGAACGGATGCGGGAGAGGTTCAGGCCGGCGCCGGAGCCGCCCTTGAAGATCATGCCCTCTTCCTTGTACCACTCGAGGATCGACTCCATGGAGTCGTCGACGGCCAGGATGAAGCAGGCGGACACCTGCTGGGGCTGGGGCGTTCCGACGTTGAACCAGACCGGCGAGTTGAAGCTGAAGACCTGGTGCAGGAGGGCGTAGGCCAGCTCGTGCTCGAAGATCTCGGCGTCAGCCGGCGAGGCGAAGTAGTTGTAGTCCTCACCGGCCTTGCGGTAGGTCTTCACGATGCGGTCGATCAGCTGCTTGAGGCCGGTCTCACGCTGCGGGGTGCCGACGGCCCCGCGGAAATACTTGCTGGTGACGATGTTGACCGCGTTCACCGACCAGAAGTCGGGGAACTCGACGCCACGCTGCTCGAAATTGACCGAGCCGTCGCGCCAGTTGGTCATGACGACGTCACGGCGCTCCCAGACCACCTCGTCGTACGGATGCACGCCGGGGGTCGTATGGATGCGCTCGATACGCAGACCCTTGTTGGCCTTGGACCCCTTGGCGCGGGAACCTCGTGCCGGGCCGCTCGTCGTCTCGGTCATGCCGCCTCCCTGTATCAGGCTAAAACGCCCTGAAGTGCCACGTTCTTCCCAGTGGCACGGATGTGTGTCTGATGTTGCGGGCATCGCAGAGGACGCCCTCAACAGGTCTGGTTCGCCGCCGGCCGGTCGGTCAGCCGGTCAGTCGGCGGCAGTGGCGGGCACCGGGACTTCGACAGTCCCTCCGGGCCCGCAGTCATTCACGACGCGCTCTCCGTCCGCGTCGCGCGGCTCCGCATCCAGCCGCTGTTCCCTCAGTTCCTCGATGGCCGCCTCGAAGTCCTCGAGCGAGTCGAAGGCCCGGTACACGGACGCGAAGCGCAGGTAGGCGACGAGGTCGAGCTCCTGCAGCGGACCCAGCATGGCAAGGCCCACGTCGTGCGTCGTCAGCTCGGCACTTCCGGTGGCGCGCACCGCTTCTTCGACCCGCTGGCCGAGCAGAGCGAGCGCGTCCTCGGTCACCGGCCGCCCTTGGCACGCCTTGCGGACACCATTGATGACCTTGGTGCGACTGAAGGGCTCGGTCACGCCGCTGCGCTTGACCACCATCAGTGAACACGTCTCCACCGTCGTGAAACGACGGGAGCAGTCGGGGCACTGACGGCGCCTGCGGATCGACGTACCGTCGTCCGTGGTGCGGCTGTCGACGACACGGCTGTCGGGGTGCCTGCAGAAGGGGCAGTGCATGGAACTCCCAACCCTCCTTCACGGCACGACTCGTAAGCCTCAACGGGCCCTGGAGGCCCTCGAAGCAGCCCCAAGCATAGGCGATCCTCGAGGCCCTGAGAGACCAGGGACCACAACTTCTGGGCTGCTATGGCAATCCAACCACTAGATCTGGGGTCCGGCCGGATTTTCGGCACTGCGCGTGTCGCGCCGCATCAAGCGCCACCGAGCAGACACGGCCGTCACTCGCGCCGCTCGGGCGGGGGGCCGGTGCCGGGCCGAAGAGGCCCCGGGTGGCAATATGGGGGCTCGCCGAGGAGCTCTCGGTCCCAGCGGTGAAGCGTACCGTAATGAACCGAATTGCCGTTCGGCCCGAGCGATAGCCATACACCCAAACACATGATCACGGTAGGTAATCTCCGGTTTTTCACTCGAACGTGTGTTTGGCGCAACCTTTCGAAAGGAACTACCGTTGGCTAGCTAGGGAGAGAACATCTCGAGAGGGGCCGACCGACGTGACCACCACCGCAGACAGCGCCAGCATCACCGCCCACGACCGTTCCCAGAGCCGACTCGAGCCGGTGCATGCCATGAATGACGCAGCCACGAACCAGGAGGGGCCCACGCCCACCCGCTCCCTGCCGGGCCGACCTCCAGGCATCCGCGCCGACAGTTCGGGACTCACCGACCGGCAACGCCGCGTGATCGAGGTCATCAGGGACTCCGTGCAGCGACGCGGCTACCCGCCGTCGATGCGGGAGATCGGTCAGGCCGTCGGCCTGTCCAGCACCTCCTCCGTCGCCCATCAACTGATGGCCCTGGAGCGCAAGGGTTTCCTTCGCCGGGACCCGCACCGTCCGCGCGCTTACGAGGTGCGGGGCTCCGACCAGCCGAGCAGCCAGCCGACGGACACCACAGGCAAGCCCGCCGCCTCCTACGTCCCGCTCGTGGGTCGTATCGCGGCCGGTGGCCCGATCCTCGCCGAAGAGTCGGTGGAGGACGTCTTCCCTCTCCCCCGGCAGCTCGTGGGCGACGGCGAGCTCTTCGTCCTGAAGGTCGTCGGCGACTCGATGATCGAGGCCGCGATCTGTGACGGCGACTGGGTGACGGTCCGCCGCCAGCCCGTCGCGGAGAACGGCGACATCGTGGCCGCCATGCTGGACGGCGAAGCGACGGTCAAGCGCTTCAAGCGCGAGGACGGCCACGTCTGGCTGCTCCCGCACAACTCCGCGTACCAGCCGATCCCCGGCGACGAAGCGACGATCCTCGGCAAGGTCGTGGCGGTGCTGCGGCGAGTGTGAGGCTCAGCCCCTGACCGGGCCCCGGAACCAACTGCGCCGGTTCCGGGGCCCTGCTGTGTCCGGCCCCTCCCACCCGCGCGACACCCGGGCCGGGCCCGCGCGGAGGCCCAGCCGAGGCCACCTCTTGCCGAGGCCCAGCCGAGGCCACCTCTTGCCAGGGCTTACGACAGGGCCTACGCGAGTCCCTGGCCCTCGTCGGCAGCCTTCGCCGCGGCATCGATCGCGGCCAGTGAGCGGCGTGCCTGATTGCGGTCCGTCGTGTACCAGAAGTCGGGCAGCGAAGCCCGCAGATAGCTGCCATAGCGCGCGGTGGCCAGGCGAGGATCCAGGACGGCAACCACACCGCGGTCCCCGGACGCCCGTACGAGACGCCCCGCTCCTTGCGCCATCAGCAGGGCCGCATGGGTGGCCGCGACGGCCATGAAGCCATTACCACCGGCCTCGTCCACCGCCTTCTGCCGGGCACTCATCAGCGGATCGTCGGGACGCGGGAACGGGATCTTGTCCATGATCACCAACTGGCAGCTGGTGCCCGGCACATCGACGCCCTGCCACAACGAGAGGGTCCCGAAAAGGCACGTCCGCGAGTCGGCGGCGAAGCCCTTGATCAGCTCACCTAGGGTCTCCTCGCCCTGCAGCAGGATCGGCACGTCCAGCCGCTCCCGCAGCTCCTCCGCCGCACTCTGAGCGGCGCGCATGGAGGAGAACAGGCCGAGCGTGCGGCCGCCGGCCGCTTCAATCAGCTCGGCCAGCTCATCGAGCATGTCGCTGCGGGTGCCCTCGCGTCCCGGACGGGCCAGGTGTTTGGCGACGTACAGAATGCCCTGCTTGCCGTAGTCGAACGGGGAGCCGACATCGAGGCCCTTCCAGACGGGGGCGTCCTCTGACTCAGTGCCCTCCGGAGCCAGGCCGAGCGAGGCACCGACCCCGTTGAAGTCACCGCCGAGCTTGAGCGTCGCGGAGGTGAGGACCACGGAGCGGTCGGAGAAGAGCTTCTCCCGGAGGAGTCCCGACACGGACATGGGGGCCACCCGCAGGGAGGCTCCGAAGCGTTCGTGCCGCTCGTACCAGACGACGTCCCACTCGGAGCCGTTCGTGATGCGCTCCGCCACGTCGTGGATCGACTCCACAGAGGCAAGCGCCTGCTTACGGACCGCGTCCTCCTCCTGGACCGACTTGTCCCGGGTCGAGCCGAGCGCCGAGATGACCGTGCGGGCGGCGTCGCGCAGGGCCATCAGCGCATACCCGAGGTCCTCGGGGATCTCTTCCAGACGGCCCGGCAGGGCCAGCTCCATGAGCCGCTCGAAGCCCTCCGAGGCAGTCTGGAGCTGGTCCGCCGCCTTCTCGTTGACGAGCTTGGCCACCCGGCGCACGGCGCGGCTCACCTGCCCCGGGGTGAGCTCGCCGGTGGCCACGCCAGTGACGCGGGAGACCAGCTCGTGCGCCTCGTCCACGATCAGCACCTCATGCTGGGGCAGGACGGGTGCCCCCTCGATGGCGTCGATGGCGAGCAGCGCGTGGTTCGTCACGACGACGTCGGAGAGCTTGGCGCGCTCGCGGGCCGCCTCGGCGAAGCACTCCGCCCCGTAGGCGCACTTCGAAGCACCCAGACATTCCCTGGAGGAGACGGATACCTGGGACCAGGCACGGTCCGACACACCCGGGGTGAGGTCGTCACGGTCGCCGGTCTCGGTCTCGTCCGCCCAGTCCCGCATCCGCAGAAGGTCCTGGCCCAGCTTGCTGGTGGGAGCGGCCGCCTCGAACTGGTCGAAGAGCCCCTCCTCCTCGTCCTGCGGCATGCCTTCATGGAGTCGGTGCAGGCACAGGTAGTTCGAGCGGCCCTTGAGCATCGCGAACTGAGGGCGGCGGCGCAGCAAAGGATGCAGCGCGTCCACCGTGCGCGGCAGGTCCCGCTCCACGAGCTGGCGCTGCAGGGCGAGGGTGGCCGTCGCGATCACCACGCGCTCTCCGTGTGCCAGGGCCGGCACCAGATAGCCGAGGGATTTACCCGTGCCGGTGCCGGCCTGGACCAGCAGGTGGGAGCCGCCGTCGATCGCCTCGGCGACGGTCTCGGCCATGGACACCTGGCCAGGGCGTTCCGTGCCGCCGACAGCGGTGACGGCGGCGTGCAGGAGCTCGGGGAGGGAGGGCTTTGTCATAGCGCGACCACCCTACGATGCCCCACTGACAATCCCGCGATCAAGGCTGATGGAGGGGGTTGGGGACCGTCCCGTGCACGGCTGCGTGCGGGCGCTGGGGGCGGTCGCGGTAGCCATCGAGATGGAGGCGGTTCCGGTTGAGGCACAGCCGCTCGATCCGCGGTGTGAGCAGGTCGAACATCTCGTACCGCTCCTTCAGCTCCGGGTTGTGTGCCTGGTAGCGAAGAATCTCGGCACGCAACGACGCCCAGAAGTCGGCCTCGGTGACGTCCAGTTGTTCCTCGCACAGCGGCGCAAGGTAGCGGAAGACGCCTACGAAGAGGCCCGAGTGGATGAACTGCGTGAGGAAGCCGGGGGGCTCCGTGAGGAGTACCTCGCGCACGGCCTCGGGCATCGAGTTCTGCTCGGGCAGTGGCACGGCGCTCACATTGACGTCGTCCACGAAGTCCTTCACCGCGAGCCGGACGGGTACGTCCTTGTCGTCGAACACCACGATCGTATTCTCCCCGTGGGGGGAGAACACCGTGCCATAGCGGTACAGGAAGTGCAGTAGCGGCGGCATCAGGGCGGCGAAGAGCCGGCGCAGCCATACCTCGGGAGCCAGCCCCGAGCGTTCCACGAGCTCTGCGACGAAGGCACGGCCGTCGGAGTCGGTGTGCGTGAGCGAGGCGAGGGTGCGGGCGCGTTCACCGGGCGCGAGGTACCGGCCGAGCGGCTCGCGCCAGATCGCGCCGAGCAATTCCCTGTATTGGTACGGAACTTCGGGGAGCCCGTCGTACACCGGATGCTCGACAGCCACTGAAGCCACTTCGCCGAGCAGGATCACCTCGCACTCGTCGCGCAGGAAGGGGTCGGCATTGCGCAACGCGTGCATCCATGCCGTGACCGCGGGCGCGGCGACTGTGCGGCCCGTCGGGAGGCCGCGCCACACCAGGGTGTTGAGGACCGACAGGGGAAGCTTGACGGTGTGCCGGTCGGGCCGGGAGACGTTGAGGAACGTGCGGATGGACTGCTGGGGGAGGCGCAGGTCGCCGTCGCTGCCGAGCGGAACGATGGCATCGGCGGCGACGGACGGTGCGAAGAGCGGCAGCACGATCTCGTCCCACTGCCAGGGGTGCACGGGGAGATAGAGGTACTCACGCGGGTCCAGGCCGCGTGCTCGGAGTAAGTCCGCGAACGATTCCTGGGTCTCGGCGGCGAGCTCGCGGGCGTAGAGCTGTTGGGCGGTGCCCAGCCCCTCGACACCTCGGTACACGGCGAGGCTCGTGTGAACGGCGATCCACGGGAGCGAGGCGGAACGGCGGGCTTCGGGCGCCCATCGGTCGGTGTCGCCCGCGGAGAAGCCGATGCGTCCCTTGTTGAGGACGATCCAAGGGTGGCCGGTCTGGTGCCCTTCGAGTTCCGCGTAACCGAGGTCGGCGAGTCGGGCGGCGCTCAGCGCTGTGTGATCGATCCGCGTGTCGGCGCTCAGAGTGACGGTGAGCTCGCGGATGAGGTGGCCGAGCGTGGCACCGTCGAGGCCCAGGGTCTTTCGGGCCAGGACGAGAAATCGCACGGGGTCGCTGAAGGGGGCAGCAGGCTCTCCGCCCTCGGCGAGGGTCAGCCCGGCCGGGTCCACGTACCAGCTGCCGTACGAGCCTCGGTCGGCACGGAAGGTGAGACAGGTGTCCTGTTCCCCGGACGGATCGGTGGCTCCTTCCGGCTCAGCCTGTTCGAGGCGGAGCCGATAGGTGCCCGGCGCCTCGTCTGCTGCCGGTACCGGCTGGATGACCTCCTCGTACGCGAACTCTCCGATCATCTTGGCCAGCAGGCGACAACCGGCCTCTCGCCATCGGTGCTGGTTCAGCTCGGGCGGGTCGTACAGCTCGGTGGTGGGGAGGGGAATCTGGCCTGCGGACGGATTCGGCACGGGGACTCCTCCGTGTGGGAACCGGATCGGGTCGAGCGGAGTTACTAAGAGTGATGGGGTCAGAGCAGGGCGCGCAGGGCCCGGTCACGGACCATGAGAGCGGCCCGCTTGTCGGGTAGATCCACTTCGGCGGAGAAACGGAAGCCGGCGCTCAGGAATGCGGATACGGAGGGGGTGTTGCGCAGGTCAGGTTCTGCTACGACGCGTGCGCATGCGGGCCGGTGGTCGAGCACCAGGTCGGCGACGGCTCGCAACAACGAAGTGCCGAGGCCACGGCCGCGGTTGGTGACACCACCGATCAGGAGGTGGATTCCGGTGTCATGCGGGCGAGAGGGGTAATGGCGAGCCAGGGGGTCGAGGTCCGCGCGGTAGATCTCCCAGTAGCTCATCGGCTTGCCTTCCAGCACGCCCAAGCAAGGGACGCTGCGTCCATCGCCGTCGATCTGGGAGCGTAGATGGCTCTCCGTGACGCCTTCGGGGCCCGCCAGCTCCCAGAAGGCCGCCACAGCCGGGTCGTTCATCCAGCGGCTGATGAGCGAGAGGTCGCGTTCCAGCCGCACGGGTACGAGTCGGAAGACACCGGCGTCGGTGGTGGCGGGCTCCCATCCTCCGACACCGTCCAATAGATCGTCGGTCGCCACGGCTGCTCGCCCGTCGCCGTCGGCAAGCAGGGCGACGAGCTCGTCGGTCAGGCGCAGGTCGAGGGTGTCCGCACAGTCGGCGCCGCCGGCAGCGGGGTCGGTCCCGGCTTCGGTGCTCGCATCGGTGGGAGTCACGGCGTCGCTCCTGTCAGAAGAGGTGGGTCATGTTCCTCAGGAATGAAGGGGGTTGGAGATGGTGACGTAGACGGACTGGGTATCGACCGGTCCGACAAGCTCGTCGAGACCGCGCAGCCGCGTCAACAGGTTGGCCTTGCACCGCAGTTCGGGAGAGTCGAGCAGTAGCGCGGGCAGTGGGGTGCGCAGCCGGTCCGGCCCCGTCGCGACATCGCTGAGGAAGCGACGGAAAGCAGCCAGCAGCAGCCGTTCGTCCGCGAGCCGTTCGGCGCCGAGCGCTCCGATCAGGCCGAAGACGTTGTTGATGCCGAGGTAGTAGGCGAAGCGCTCGTCCGTCACTTCGTCGGAGACGAATGTGTCGCTGTCGCGGCCGATGCCGGGAAGGCGTCGTTCGAGTTCGGCGCGCCGGGATTCACGGAAGTAGTAGCCCTGGTTGTCGCGGTAACGGCCACCGACGGGCCAGCCTTCCGGGTCGAGCACGAGGAGCGTGTTCTGCTGGTGCGCTTCGAGGGCGACGCCTGCCTCGCTGTCGAGCCAGAGCACGGGTCGTACGACGGTTTCGAGATAGCGCAGGAACCACTCGGTCGCAACAGCGCCTCGCGGGCGCCCTGTGCGTCCGGCGAGCCGGGTGATGGTCTCACCGAGCCGGGAGCGCATCGCGTGACGCTCCTGGCAGGCGGGCAGAGCTGACGGCCGGGGCGAGACGAGTCCGGCGATGCATGTGGCGTCGTCGCCGGGCCCGAAGGGGTTGTGCCGGATCATGACGTCGAGCCCGGGGACGGGCGCGCCGTCGGGACCGGTGACCGCGAGCCAGGCGGGGTCGCGGACCACGTCGAAGCAGGGGTGGGCCGACTGCCACTCTTCGGCGAGGCCGCTGCGCAGCAGGCGGTGGACCTCGACGCCGCGGTGGAGTTCCTTGCGGAGGTTCTCACGACGGGAGTTGGTGATGCGCAGGCCGAGCGAGAGCTTCAGCATGGCGGCCGCGCCGGAGCGGTAGAGGGTGCGTACGGAGGAGGTGGGGTGCCAAGGAGTGCCGTGGGGGCCGAGGTCCTGGAGGAGCCCGGCGTCCAGCAGGTCGGCGGCGGCGGGACGGTGCCGGAGTTCGCGGATCTGCCAGGGGTGCACGGGCAGGGCTGCACGGCCTTCCGGCAGCGGCAGGTCCGGGCCCGCGAGGCGCGCGGTGAGGTGCTCGGCGGGGACGGTGCGTCCGCGTTCGGTCCAGGCCGAGTCGGAGGCGAGTACGGAGCGGTCGACGGCCAGCCAGTGCAGCGCGAAAGCGCCACGCAGCTCCGGTGAGTAGAGGCGGGACTCAGTGTCGGACAGGCCCTCGCGGCTCTTGGGGGTCGGGTGCAGGGGGTGACCGAGGAGCAGGGACTGTTCGGCGGCGAGGAAGAGATCCGGTTCGTCGTCGGGCCGGTCGCGGCGGTCGGCGATGAACTCGGCCGTGCGCCGGACCGAGTCGGCAACCCGGCCGACCAGGTCTGCGCCGTCTACGGGGTCTGCCTCTACGGCCCTGTCGCCGGTACCAGTTGAGCCGGTTGGGAGAGCTGAGGCAGTTGCGTCGCTTGCATCGGTTGTGTCGCCCGGGTCGACCGGGGCGGTCTCCCGGCTGAGCAGCGCGGCGACGGTGACGGCGTCCACGGGCGGGGCACTCGCCGGGCCGTCCTCCAGGTAGGGGAGGCTGAAGCGGTGCCAGCCGGTGGCCGACCAGTAGTGGACAGGGACGAGCAGGGCCGTTCCACTGGCCTGGAGGGGAATGCGCAGGACCCCCCGGTCCGGTGCGGGGAGGTTGTTCTCCCTGACCCAGCAGCGCAGGAGGTTCTCGACGGCGGCGGCCTGCGCGGCGGTATGCGGGTCGGGGTGTTCCAGCAGGTCGGTGGAGGTGCTGCGCAGGCGATCGGCCTCCTGGCCGCCAACCTTCTGCCGGGGGACCGTACCGGACTCCGCCACCAGTGAGGTGTGCGCGCCGCATGCGTCTGGGGCGTGGGGGTGGGGGCGGCCTTCGGATGCGGGGGTGGCGTTCAAGAGGACTTCCTTGTGAGGTTGTTCGGGGCTCCGTATGGCGACAGGTCCGGTGCACGCTCGGGGTTCATGTCCGCCGGGAGCGGCCGGGGTCCGTCTTGGCTATCCGTGGTGGGTACGCACTGCGGTGGCCAGCGCGTCGGCCAGGCGGTCGAGGACCGCGGCGGCCTGTTCGTCGGTGATGGTGAGCGGAGGGAGGAGTCGTACGACGCTGGAGTGGCGGCCGCCGAGTTCGATGATGAGGCCCCGGCGAAGGCACTCGCTCTGGACTGCCGCGGCGAGTCCGGGTGCTGGTGGGTGGGGCTGCGCGGCGACAGAGAGGTCGTCCGACGATGAGCCGAGCGGGCCGGGCACCCTTCCGGTGAGTGTGGTGGCCGCCGGGCGCACTGGCGTCGGTGAACCCGCCGGCCCCTGCTCCGTCCCCGAAGCCGGATCCACCAGTTCCACTCCGATCATCAATCCCCTGCCGCGGACCTCGCCGATGCAGGGGTGGTCGGCGGCCAGCGAGCGGAGTTGGGCGAGCATGCGGGCGCCGAGGGTGGCGGCGCGTTCGGCGAGGCTGTTCTTACGGACGTACGCGAGGGTCGCCGCCCCCGCGGCCATGGCGAGTTGATTGCCGCGGAAGGTGCCCGCGTGCGCGCCGGGGGGCCAGACGTCGAGGTCGTCGCGGTAGACCACGACGGCCAGAGGGAGGCTGCCGCCGATCGCCTTCGAGAGCACCATCACGTCCGGGACGACACCGCTGTGCTCGACGGCCCAGAAGGCGCCGGTGCGGCCGACGCCCGTCTGGACCTCGTCCGCGATGAGCGGGATGCCGCGTGCGGCGGTGATCTCACGCATCCGGCGCAGCCAGGCATCGGGGGCCGGGAGGACCCCGCCCTCGCCCTGCACCGGTTCGAGGATCATGCCGGCCGGTGCCGGTACGCCCGACTTGGTGTCCTCCAGGAGGCTCTCGGTCCACCGGGCGGACAGTTCCGCGCCGTGCGCACCGCCGAGGCCGAAGGGGCAGCGGTAGTCCTGCGGGTAGGGCAGGCGCGCGACCCGTACGTCGCGTGCGCCGCCGGACACTTCGAGCGCCCCGGCCGTCATCCCGTGGTAGGCGCCGGTGAACGCGAGCACGCCGTCGCGGCCGGTGGCCGAGCGGACCAGTTTCAGTGCGGCCTCGACCGCGTCCGTCCCGGCGGGGCCGCAGAACTGGATCCGTGCGCGGTCCGCCAGGCCGCGTGGCAGCGTGTCGAACAGCTCGGTGGTGAAGGCGTCCTTGACGGGCGTGGCCAGGTCGAGCACGTGCAGCGGAGCCCCGGAGTCGAGGACCTTTCTGATCGCTTCGAGCACCACGGGGTGGTTGTGGCCGAGGGCGAGGGTCCCCGCGCCCGAGAGGCAGTCGAGATAGCGGCTCCCGTCGGCGCCCTCGATCGTCAGGCCGCGTGCCCGGACCGGCACGATCGGAAGGGCTCGCGCGTAAGTGCGCGCCGCCGATTCACGCGCCGCCTGGCGTCGCAGGATTCCTTCGTGAGCTACGGGGTGAAATGTGGAATGTGCTGCGGAATCCGGGGTGAGGTCCCGTACGGAATCCGGTGCGGACGGCGGTGCGGTATCCGGTGCCGGGTGCGACGGGGTCTTCGGCACGGAACGTTGTGCGGACACTGCCGCGGGCGCAGGCTCGGTCACGGCCACGACTGCTGGGTCCTCCCGCTGTGGACGAGCGCTTCCGTCCGGTGCGGCTCCGGAGAGCTCCATGTGGCCGGTCGCGCGGGCGAGTTGGGCAGGGGGATGAACGCAGGACGCGACTCCCCCGTATGTACCAACGACGAGGGCGCCGGAGGATCACGGGTCAACAGAAGATCCTTGCCGTGACGGAACCGTTGCCCTTCCGTCGGCCGTCCCCAACGGCACCGGCATAGTGTGGGGGCCGTTCATCAGCGACAGGTGCGCCGCTCCCCCGAGCAAATCGGAGCAAATCCAGCGAAGGGGTGCCGCATCGGTGGCAACGGGTGTCCCGTACCCGGATGTCCAGCACTTTGGAACGATTTCGAGGCCCAGGGGGATTCTCACCATGCGACCCATACGTCCGCTCTTCACCGTTCGCAATAGGAGGAGCGCGCGCACCAGAACGTCCCCCGTGGCGGCCGCTGTCGCGCTCGGCGCGACTCTCGCACTGACCGCCACGGCCTGCGGCCCCAGCGAGGACAACGCCGGCGGAGACTCGTCCTCGTCGCAGCCCGGCGACAGCAACGGCGACGACAAGTTCAAGATCCCGGACGACCTCAAGGACAAGCTCAAGGACCACGGGTTCGACCTGGACGACTGGAAGAACGGCGCCTGGAAGAACTGGGACAAGGACGACTGGCTGCGCGAGGCGGGCGACTTCGTCAACCCGATCATCAAGGACCTCTGGGACCCGGAGCGGATGCGGGACACGGACAAGAACCCCGACCGGAGCGTCGACGACTCCGACATCTCCGGTGATCAGGGCGTCACCGACCCGACCCCCAAGTCCGTCGAGGCGGCGGCCGTGAAGGCGCCGTACCACGGCCAGGCTCCCGCCTCGGGCAAGCTGTTCTTCGACAGCCCCGAGGGTTCCATGGTCTGCTCCGCCACCGTCGTGCAGGACCCGGCTCACCCCGGCAAGTCCAACATGGTGTGGACCGCGGGCCACTGTGCGCACGCCGGCGCCAAGGGCGGCTGGTACCGCAACATGATCTTCGTCCCGTCGTACAACGACAGCGGCAAGTCGACCGAGCAGCTGCAGAACGCCCCCAAGGAAGAGGTCGCTCCGTACGGTGTCTGGTGGGGTGACTGGGCGCAGACCTCCGACCAGTGGATCGAGCAGGGCGGCCCGACGGGCGGCAAGGGTGCACCGTACGACTTCGCGGTCATGCACGTGAAGCCCGAGAAGGGCAGCGAGGGCAAGTCGCTGGAGGAGACCGTCGGTTCGGCGCTCCCGGTGGACTTCAACGCCCCGGCCGTGCCGCAGATCAAGGACATGACGGCGACCGGCTACCCGGCTGCTCCGCCCTTCGACGGCCAGAAGCTGTTCCAGTGCGCCGACAAGCCGGGCCGGCTCTCGCTCAGCAAGCCGGACCCGACGATGTACCGCATCGGCTGCACCATGACCGGCGGTTCGTCCGGCGGCGGGTGGGTCGCCCAGGGTAAGGACGGCAAGCCCGCCCTGGTCTCGAACACCTCCATCGGCCCGGTGCCGGCGGGCTGGCTGGCCGGCCCGCGCTTCGGCAAGGAGGCCAAGGGGATCTACAGCGCGGTCAGCAAGAAGTTCGCCGGTCAGTAGAGCGTTTCAGGCGGCGGGCGCCGTAAACCTTCACGGCCCCGCCGCCGTTCGTCCCCAACCTCACGGGCATAGTGAGGTGTTGTGTCCACGCAGGATTTCCACTGTTCTTTCCGCGTCGACATATGACACGTACATGGCAAATACACGTTCCAACGGGGGTACCAGCACCATGCGTTCCACTCGCGCGCCTTTCGCGCGCAGCCGCGGACGACGGGTCGCGCTCGCCGCCACCGGTCTCGCAGCCACCCTGGCGCTCACCGCCACGGCCTGCGGCCCGAGCGACGACAAGGCGAGCGACAAGACGGACAACAGCGCGTCCCAGGGTTCCGACGGCTCCAGCTCCGGTTCCGACTCCAAGCTGCCCGGCGGCCTCGCCGACAAGCTCAAGGAGAAGGGCATCGACCTGGACGACTGGAAGGGCGGCGCCTGGAAGAACTGGGACAAGGACGACTGGGTGCGCGAAGCCAAGGACTTCGCCAACCCGGTCATCGCGGGGCTGTGGAAGCCCGAGCGGATGAAGAAGGCCAAGGACCCGGACAAGACGATCGCCGCGAAGGACGCGAGCGCAGGTCAGGGCGCGACCGACCCCGAGCCGACGCCCGTCCGGGCCAAGCCGGAGAGGACGCCGTACCACGAGCACGCCGCCCCGGTCGGTAAGATCTTCTTCGACTCTCCCGAGGGTTCGATGGTCTGCTCCGGCACCGTCGTGAAGGACCCGCGCAACCCCGGCAAGTCCAACCTCGTGTGGACCGCGGGCCACTGCGTGCACGCCGGTAAGAACGGCGGCTGGTACCGCAACATCGCGTTCGTCCCGTCCTACAACGACCTGGGCAAGTCCGAGGCCCAGCTGCGCAACGCGGCTCCGCAGGAGATCGCCCCCTACGGCCAGTACTGGGCGGACTGGATCTCGACCTCCAACGAGTGGATCAACGGAGGCGGTCCGACGGGCGGCTCGGGTGCGACGTACGACTACGCCGTCATGCACGTGAAGCCGGAGCAGGGGGGCAAGTCCCTGGAGGAGACCGTCGGCAACGCGCTCGACGTCGACTTCTCGACCCCGTCCGCGCAGACCGTGAGCTCGATGGGCGCCTGGGGCTATCCGGCAGCGCCGCCGTACAACGGCCTGATGATGCACCGGTGCGTCGACAAGCCGGGTCGCCTCTCGCTGTCGCCGTCCCTGCCGACGATGTACCGCATCGGCTGCACCATGACCGGCGGTTCCTCCGGCGGTGGCTGGTTCCGCGTGGCGGGCGGCAAGACGAAGCTCGTGTCGAACACCTCGATCGGCCCGGCCGAGAACACCTGGCTGGCCGGACCGCAGCTGGGCCGGGGCGCCCAGCAGGTCTACGACATGATGAGCAAGAAGTACGGCTCGAAGTAACACCCACGAGCACCTACGACACGGCGAAGGCCCGCCCCCTGGGAAAGGGGGCGGGCCTTCGCCGTGTGCTTGATCAACTGCCGGGTGAGGCGCTGCGGCTCAGCGCGTGGCCGACAGGCTCAACGCGTGGCCGGCACGTACGGAGCGAGCTCCGCCGCGAGTTCCTCGTGCACCTGCGCCTTGAGCAGGGTGCCTTCGGCCGTGTGCTCTTCGGAGAGCACCTCGCCCTCGGCGTGGGCCCGCGAGATGAGCTGGCCGTGCGTGTACGGAACGAGGGCCTCGATCTCGACCTCGGGCCTCGGCAGTTCGGTGTCGATGATCGCGAGCAGCTCGTCGATACCGGCACCGCTGCGCGCGGAGACCGCGATCGCGTGCTTCTCGTTGCGCAGGAGGCGCTGGAGGACCAGCGGGTCCGCCGCGTCCGCCTTGTTGATCACCACGATCTCGGGCACGTCGGTGGCGCCCACATCGCGGATCACCTCGCGCACGGCAGCCAACTGCTCCTCCGGCACCGGGTGCGAACCGTCGACCACATGCAGGATCAGGTCGGAGTCGCCGACCTCCTCCATGGTGGAGCGGAACGCCTCGACGAGGTGGTGCGGCAGGTGCCGCACGAACCCGACGGTGTCGGCCAGGGTGTAGACCCGGCCGCTCGGCGTCTCTGCCCGGCGCACGGTGGGGTCAAGGGTGGCGAACAGGGAGTTCTCCACCAGGACGCCCGCGCCCGTGAGGCGGTTGAGCAGGGAGGACTTGCCCGCGTTCGTGTATCCGGCGATGGCGACCGAGGGCACCTTGTTGCGGCGGCGCTCCTGCCGCTTGATGTCACGGCCCGTCTTCATCTCCGCGATCTCCCGGCGCATCTTCGCCATCTTCTCGCGGATCCGTCGCCGGTCCGTCTCGATCTTGGTCTCACCGGGACCACGGGTGGCCATGCCGCCACCGCCGCCGCCACCCATCTGACGGGAGAGCGACTGACCCCAGCCGCGGAGCCTCGGCAGCATGTACTGCATCTGCGCGAGGGCTACCTGCGCCTTGCCCTCTCGGGACTTGGCGTGCTGGGCGAAGATGTCGAGGATCAGGGCGGTCCTGTCGACCACCTTGACCTTGACGACGTCTTCGAGGTGGATCAGCTGGCCGGGGCTCAGCTCACCGTCGCAGACGACAGTGTCGGCGCCGGTCTCAAGCACGATGTCGCGCAGCTCCAGGGCCTTGCCGGAGCCGATGTACGTCGCCGGGTCGGGCTTGTCGCGGCGCTGGACGAGGCCGTCGAGCACGAGCGCGCCCGCCGTCTCGGCGAGGGCGGCCAGCTCGGCGAGAGAGTTCTCCGCATCCTGGACCGTTCCCGAAGTCCACACGCCGACGAGCACCACACGCTCCAGACGGAGCTGTCGGTACTCGACTTCGGTGACGTCCTCGAGCTCGGTGGAGAGTCCCGCGACGCGGCGCAGGGCCGCTCGCTCGGAGCGGTCGAACTGGTCGCCGTCCCGGTCTCCGTCGCTCTCGTGGCTCCAGGCGACGTCCTCTTCCATCAGGGCATCGGCCCGAAGACCTTCGGGGTAGTTCTGCGCGAAGCTCTGTGCGTCCTGGGAAGGGGAAGAAGAGGAGGTCATTGGGTCCTTACGTCGATACGTCGATGGAATGGGCGACGGATGCGGGATCCATCACAGTCGACAACGCCCGGGGTCCTCCGGAGATTCCCGGCGCCCGCCGGATCCGGCCCTGAGATATCCCCGAGGGGATGTCCCGGACAGGCCGCGCCGTCGACCTGAAGATGGTTGCACGGCACGGCCCGTCTCGTCATCCGGGTTATTTCGCGGGCTTCCAGTCCGGGTGCCCCGGCATCGGCGGCGTCTTCTTCCCGTACAGCCAGCCGTCGAAAAATCCGCCCAGGTCACGCCCGGCGGCCAGGGAGGCGAGCCGCACGAAGTCGGCGGTCGAGACGTTGCCGTCGCGGTGCAGGCGCACCCACTCCCGCTCCACGCGGTCGAAGGCCTCCTGCCCGATCTCCTGACGCAGGGCGTAGAGCACCAGCGCGCTGCCGTCGTAGACGATGGGGCGGAAGATGCTGATCTTCTTCCCGGGCGCGGGTGCCTTCGGCTTGGCGGGTGGCCCGCCCGTCGCGCGCCAGCCGTCCGACTGCTGGTAGGCGGCCCGCATCCGGGAGGTCAGCGGCCTGTCCGCCTTCTCCGCGGTGAAGAGGGCCTCGTACCAGGTGGCGTGGCCCTCGTTGAGCCACAGGTCCGACCAGTTCCGCGGGCTGACGCTGTCGCCGAACCACTGGTGCGCGAGCTCGTGCACCATGATCGATTCGACATACCACTCCGGGATCTCGGAACGGGTGAAGAGCTCTCTCTCGAAGAGAGAGAGCGTCTGCGTCTCCAGTTCGAAGCCGGTCTGCGCGTGGGCGATCAGGACGCCGTAGACCTCGAAGGGATAGCGGCCGACCTTCTTCTCCATCCAGTCGATCTGGCCGGGGGTCTTCTTCAGCCAGCGCTCCAGGACCTTGCGGTCCTTGGTGGGCACCACGTCCCGCACCGGGAGGCCGTGCGGCCCCTTCCGGTGCAGCACGGTGGAACGGCCGATCGACACCTGGGCCAGCTCGGTCGCCATCGGGTGGTGGGTGCGGTACACCCTGGTGGTGGTACCGCCCTGTCGGCTCGCGGCCACCGGAAGGCCGTTGGCGACGGCCGTGACCCCTTCGGGGGCGGTGATCCGGAACGTGAACTCCGCCTTGTCCGCGGGGTGGTCGTTGCACGGAAAGACCAGGTGGGCGGCGTCGGCCTGGTTGGCCATGGCGAGTCCGTCGCCGGTGCGCAGCCAGCCGCCTTCGCCACTCTTCGTAGGCATGGGGTCGCTGGTGTGCCGGACGGTGATCCGCAGCCGGTCGCCGGGGCCGACCGGCACGGACGGCGTGACGACCAGGTCCTCGCCGCTGCTCTCGAAGCGTGCGCGCTCGCCGTTCACCTCGACGGAGCGCACCTTGCCGTGCGCGAAGTCGAGATTGATGTGTTCCAGGAGTGCGGTCGTCCGGGCGTCGATCTTGGTGAGGGCCTCCAGCGGCTTGCGGTTGTCGCCGCGGTAGGTGAAGTCGATGTCGTACGAGGCCACGTCGTACCCGGGGTTGCCCAGGTGCGGGAAGAGCGGGTCGCCGATGCCGAGCGGAGCGACCGGTGACGGCGCGCTCGCCGCGACCAGGGCGACAGAGGCGGTCGCCGCGAGCAGTGCGGCGGCGACGCGGGGGGTGCGGAGGGCCTTCGGCCGGGAGGCCGCGGTCCGGGGGGTGAGCAGCATGAACTACCGCTATCAGCGTGCGTCTTCCCGCACATGACGACGCGCGAGGAGGCACCCGAACGAGTCGCCGCAGAGCTCGTTCAGTGGGCGGCGGCAGCCGGATGCTGGGCGCGATTGACGTCGTACACCCCGGGGACCGCGCGCATCGCCCGCATCAGCCCCGGCAGGTGTGCCGCGTCCGGGAGTTGGAGCGTGTACGTATGGCGCACGCGCTGTTGGGTCGGCGGCTCCACGGTGGCCGAGATGATCGCCACGCCTTCGAGGGCGATCGCCTCGGTGAGGTCGGCGAGCAGATGGGCCCGGCCGAACGATTCGGCGATCAGGGTGACCCGGCATTCGGCGGTGTCCCCCCAGCGCACGCCGACCTCCGGTCGCCCCACTTCCTTCATCCGCTCGACGGCCGGACAGCCCACCCGGTGGACGGTCACGACTCCCCCTCGTACGGCGAAGGCGGTGACGTCGTCGGGCGGCACCGGCGTGCAGCATCCCGCGAGGCGCACGCTCGCCCCCTCGCGGTCCACGACGGCGTTGGCCGCGGCGGGCCGCGGGGCTTCGGAGGTGTCCGGCTTCGGCACGGCCGCGGGCGACTGCTGGGGCGGCCGCTGCACGGACGGCGTCGGCGCGGGGGCCGCGGGAGCCGGGTGCGTGGTGAGCCAGCGACGGATCGCGATGCGCGCGGCAGGGGTGCGGGCGTGGTCCAGCCACTCGCGTGAGGGGCCGGAAACGAGGTCCTGGCCCATGAGCAGCTGGACCGTGTCGCCGTCCCGCAGGACCGTGCTGAGCGTCGCGAGGCGGCCGTTGACGCGGGCGCCGATGCAGGCGTGCGCGTCCTCGCCGTACTGGGTGTAGGCGGCGTCCACGCAGCTGGCGCCGGCGGGCAGGCCGAGCGTGCCGCCGTCGGGCCGGAAGACGGCGATCTCACGGTCCTGGGCGAGGTCCTCCCGCAGCGTCGACCAGAACGTGTCCGGGTCGGGGGCGGCCTCCTGCCAGTCGAGGAGCCGGGAGAGCCAGCCGGGCCTGGTCGGGTCCACCCGCTCGTCCTCGACGCTCTCGGAAAGCTCCTCCGAAGGAGGAGCGTAGGGATTGCGCAGCGCGACCACACCCGCCTCGGCCACCTGGTGCATCTGATGCGTGCGGATCAGGACTTCGGCGACCTCGCCGTCGGAGCGGGTCACGGCCGTGTGCAGCGATTGGTAGAGGTTGAACTTCGGTACGGCGATGAAGTCCTTGAACTCCGAGACGACCGGCGTGAAGCAGGTGTGCAGCTCCCCCAGGACCCCGTAGCAGTCCGCGTCCTCGTTGACGAGCACGAGGAGGCGGCCGAAGTCGGAGGCGCGCAGCTCACCGCGCTTGCGGTGCACACGGTGGACGGAGACGGAATGCCGCGGCCTGATGAGGACCTCGGCGGCGATGTCCGCGTCGCGCAGCACGCCGCGCACCTCGTCCGCGATGTTCCCCAGAGGGTCGCCCGCGCTCTCCGCATCGGCGGCGATCATGGCCTTGACCTGGGCGCACTCCTCCGGGTGGAGGATCGCGAATACGAGGTCCTCCAGCTCGGTCTTGAGCGCCTGCACGCCGAGGCGCTCGGCGAGCGGGATGAGGACGTCCCGGGTCACCTTGGCGATGCGGGCCTGTTTCTCGGGGCGCATGACACCGAGGGTGCGCATGTTGTGCAGCCGGTCGGCGAGCTTGATCGACATCACGCGTACGTCGTTGCCGGTGGCGACGAGCATCTTGCGGAACGTCTCGGGCTCCGCGGCCGCTCCGTAGTCGACCTTCTCCAGCTTTGTGACGCCGTCGACCAGATAGCAGACGTCGTCGCCGAACTCGGTCCGCACCTGGTCGAGGGTGACGTCCGTGTCCTCGACGGTGTCGTGGAGCAGGGACGCGGTCAAGGTGGTGATCTCCGCGCCGAGTTGGGCGAGGATCAGGGTCACCGCGAGCGGATGTGTGATGTACGGCTCGCCGCTCTTGCGCATCTGACCGCGGTGCGAGGACTCGGCGAGGACGTACGCGCGGCGCAGCGGTTCCAGGTCCGCGTCCGGGTAGTGGGCCCGGTGGGCCTCCGCCACATGGCCGATCGCGTCGGGGAGACGGTCCCGGGTGCTGGACCCGAGCAGGGCCGCGCGGCCGAGCCTGCGCAGGTCGAGTCGGGCGCGGCCGCGCCTGCGCTGGACCCCGGGCGTCACGGGGCCGGGCGTGGCTGGATTCGTGGCCTCCGCACTCATGAGCACCTCCGGCTGCTTCGACCGGCGGTGAGCGGACGACGGCATACTCCGTCCGGGCCGGTGCTTGATGCTACCGAGCCCATCACGCGGTGCTGACCGCCTCTCGCCGAGCGTGAAACGGATCACCCATTCGAGCGACAGTTCATGGGAGTACCGTTTCGAGCCATTCGGACGCGATCTCGCCTTCCGCGACGATCACCGCGCCCCCTGTCATCTCGATCTCGCCGTCGGGCCGCTCGGTGATCACCAGGCGTCCGCCGGGCAGGTCGACGGTGTAGGTGGCCGGGGTCCCGGTCACGGCCGGGTCCACGCCGTCCTTGCGGGCCGCCGCCACGGCGACGGCGCACGCGCCCGTGCCGCAGGAGCGGGTCTCGCCCGCGCCGCGCTCGTGCACCCGCATGGCGACGTGGCGCTCGCCGCGGGGGGCGACGAATTCCACGTTCACCCCGTCCGGGTAGGCGGAGGCGGGGCTGAAGGGCGGCGGGTCGTAGAGGCTGCCCGCTTCGGAGAGGTCGTCCACGAAGGCGACCGCGTGCGGGTTGCCCATGTTCACGTTGCGTGCGGGCCAGCGGTGGTCGCCGACCGAGACGGTGACGTCCCCTTCGGGGAGCTGCGCCTTGCCCATGCCGACGGTGATGTCGCCGCCGGACTCCGCCTTGGCGATGTGCACGGTCTTCACGCCGCCACGGGTGGCCACGGCCAGGTCGCCCTCGCCTGCGTGCCCCGCACGCTGCAGGTACCGCGCGAAGACGCGCACTCCATTGCCGCACATCTCGGCGATCGACCCGTCGCCGTTGCGGTAGTCCATGAACCACTCGGCACGGTCCGCGAGGTGACGGGCCTCGGGGTGGGCGGCCGAGCGCACGACGTGCAGGAGGCCGTCGCCGCCGATGCCCGCGCGGCGGTCGCACAGGGCGGCCACAGCGGCCGGGGGCAGCTCGATGGCGTTGTCGGGGTCAGGGATGATCACGAAGTCGTTCTCGGTCCCGTGCCCCTTGAGGAAGGCGATCCGCGTGCTCATTCCTCGATCGTACGGGGTGGGTCCGACACTCGGTCCGGGCGCCGTCCCTACGAGCCTCAGCGGAGTCTGGCCACGCGCCACACGGCCAGGACGACGGCACCCAGGAAGAGCAGGGCGTAGGCGGAGACGACCCGCCAGTCCGGGCGTCGTCCGGAGCCGCGCTCGGGCAGTCCGGGCCAGGTGTGCCCCACGCGGCGGGCGGCCATCATGCCCCAGCCTGCGGCGCAGCAGCTGATCAGCAGCCCCAGCATGGCGACCACCGCACCGCCGTCGCCGAACTCGAAGGCGAGCGGGAAGGCGAACATCAGGGATCCGATCGCGGCCAGGATCACGATGGGCGCGAGCTGCCAGATCCGCAGGCGGCGCTGCGGGCGCAGCTCGACCTCGACCTCGGCCTCCGGCACCATCTCGTCCGCGCCGGGACCGTCGTCCGTCACGCCGCCCGGAAGCTCGTCGGGCCCGTCGGGACTCAGTTGCTCTTCGCCGTCATGTGCGGTGTCACGAGGGCCGGCCTCCATCGCCACGCGCCCTCCTACCTCGGACTCCACCGGTCGATCGATGGTCGATGATGGCACGGTGTCAGGCGCCGGGATGACCGCCTGAGCGTCCCGATGCCATCACGTGATCAGGCTGTGACCGGTCGTTCGACCAACGCCAGTGCGCGTGCCGGGAGTTCCTCGCGGTCGGCCGCGGCCCCACTGAGCCAGTTCACCCGTGGGTCGCGGCGGAACCACGAGTCCTGACGGCGCGCGAAGCGTTTGGTGGCGCGTACGGTCTCGGCGCGCGCATCGTCCTCGGTGCACTCCCCCGCGAAGGCCGCGAGCACCTGCTGGTAGCCGAGCGCACGTGACGCCGTACGCCCCTCTCGCAGTCCCCGCGCCTCCAGCGCGCGCACCTCGTCGACCAGGCCCTGCTCCCACATGCGGTCCACGCGCGTGGCGATGCGTTCGTCGAGTTCGGGGCGTGCCACGTCGACGCCGATCTGGATCGTGTCGTACACGGAGTCATGGCCGGGGAGGTTGGCGGTGAAAGGCTTGCCCGTGATCTCGATGACCTCCAGGGCGCGGACGATCCGGCGGCCGTTGCTGGGCAGGATCGCCTGCGCCGCCCCGGGGTCGGCGGCGGCGAGGCGGGCGTGCAGCACGCCGGAGCCGTGGACGGCCAGCTCTTCCTCCAGGCGGGCCCGCACCGCGGGGTCGGTGCCGGGGAACTCCAGGTGGTCCACGGCCCCCCGCACGTACAGGCCGGAGCCGCCGACCAGGATCGGCCAGCGCCCCTCGGCGAGGAGGCGGTCGATCTCGGCGCGGGCCAGCTTCTGGTACTCGGCGACGGAGGCCGCCTCCGTGACGTCCCAGATGTCGAGGAGGTGGTGGGGCACGCCGCCGCGCTCCTCGGGCGTCAGCTTGGCTGTCCCGATGTCCATCCCCCGGTAGAGCTGCATGGAGTCGGCGTTGACGATCTCGCCGCCGAGGCGCTGGGCGAGGAAAACGCCCAGATCGGACTTTCCTGCCGCGGTCGGACCGACGACGGCGATGACCCGCGGTGCGGGGGCTGCACTACTCACCGCCCCAGTCTCGCAAACCCGCGCCCTCTTCCCGAACGAGCTACGTGACGGCACGGCTCCGAGGTCGTTGCCTGTTGCGAGGTCCCGGCCGCCGGTTTCGAGGACCGATCCCCTGTGCGCCGCAATGAGACGCACCGGGCGGGGCGGGATTTCGCCCACACGAGTAACGTATGGAGTAGATATGGGCGTTTTTTCACGGTTCCGTCGTAAGTCCAAGGCCACCGACGAGGCGTCGACGACCGAAGCGGCTGCCGCCACGCTGACGGCCGAGCCGGAGGCTGAGGCCGCCGAGGCCGACACCGATGGGAAGCCCGCTGCCGAGGCCGACAAGGACGCCGAGGGCACTGCCGAGGAGAAGACCGCGGAGTCCACCGACGCGGCCGCCGCCGAAGGCGCGGAGGGCGTGGAGATTCCGAAGCAGCAGTCCGCCGAGGCGGCCGCCGACAACGAGGCCGGTGAGGGCGCCCGCAAATAGCTCCCCCTCAGGGAAGGTGAATCCATGGGCTTCCTGGACCAACTGAAAGCCAAGCTCGCCCCGGCCAAGGACAAGGTCTCGGACCTCGCGCAGCAGCACGGGGGAAAGATCGACCAGGGCCTGGACAAGGCCGCGAAGGTCGTCGACGAGAAGACCAAGGGCAAGTACAGCGACAAGATCCAGGCGGGCACGGGCAAGGCGAAGGACGCCGTCGACCGTCTCGCCAAGACGGACGAGGGCAAGGACAAGGGCGGCGATGCCACCCCTCCGTCGCCCTCGCCGCCCCCTCCGGCGTCCTGAACCACAGCGGCGGACGGCCGCGGAGCACATCGCTCCGCGGCCGCCACCGTGTATCGGCCCTAGGGTCGGACTACGACCAGGCAGCCACTACGTAGCCCACGCCGTACGGCGCGTCCTCGTAGAGGAGCTCGCCGCTCAGCGCCGCGCCGTCCGCCGCACCGGCCAGCACCTGCCACGGCGCACGGCCCGCCGCCTTCAGTTCGTACGCGAGGCCCTCGTCCAGCGCCTTCAGCGCCGACACGTCGGCCGCGCCGAGCGCATGCCCGACCGCCGCGTCGAAGTCGGCCGCCCGCTCATCGAGATATCCCGGAGCCTTCAGCGTGCGGCACGCGCTGGCATCGCCCATCACAAGGAGTGCCACCCGGTCGGCCCGCGCCCCGATCTCCCCTCCGACCTGGATACACCGCTCGGCGGCAAGTGGTTCCCCCACACCGAGCCCTTCCACCGGAGCGGTCGACCACCGCGTGCGCCCGAGCAGCCACCCAGCCACGGCGAGGGACGGCGGCAGCGCGCGCTCTCCAGCGGCGTCAAGAGCCTCCTGGGGCGGCGCGGGGCCGAGGCGTACGTCGAGGTCCACCCCGAACCCGCGGAAGGACCCACGCGCGCCCTGTGGGTGCGGCCCGCGGCCGCTCTGCTCGGCGGGGCCGACCACCACGAGCCGGTCGGGCCGGGCGGCGGCAAGCACCGCGATGGCGTCCGAGCAGGCGGCGCGCGCGGCGTCCATTTCGGGAGCGGCGCCCGCGGCGACCTCGGGGACGAGCAGCGGCGGACAAGGGCAGACGGCTGCGGCGACAAGCATGATCCGCAGCGTAACGCGCTCCGGCGGCCGGTCGCTTCGGAGTCCCGCAACGGTGCGGAGCCGGCGGTGGCACACCCGCGCGAGTACTCCGGTGCGGGGATCGGAGCGGTCGCCCCGACCCCCGTCACCGAAGGCCGAGCGCGGTCAGTCGCAGCCGCAGCCACTGCCCGTGGCAGCAGGGAGCGGCTCCGGAGCGCCGATCTTCGGCAGCCCCAGCAGCACGCCCGCAGGCTTCGCGGCCGCCTCGGTGTTGCGCTTCTCCCAGGCGTCGCCCGCGCGCGTGGGACGTACGCCGAGAACGGCGCCCTCGGCCAGCAGGTGGTGCGGGGCGGCGTAGGTGATCTCGACGGTCACCACGTCACCGGGGCGCACCCCGGTGTCCGGCTTGGTGAAGTGGACCAGGCGGTTGTCGGGGGCGCGGCCGGAGAGGCGGTGCGTGGCGCCGTCCTTGCGGCCCTCGCCCTCGGCGACCATCAGGTCCAGGGTGCGGCCGACCTGCTTCTTGTTCTCCTCCCAGGAGATCTCCTCCTGGAGGGCCACCAGGCGCTCGTAGCGCGACTGGACGACCTCCTTGGGGATCTGCCCCTCCATGGTCGCCGCGGGGGTTCCGGGGCGCTTGGAGTACTGGAAGGTGAAGGCGCTCCCGAAGCGGGCCTCGCGGACCACGTGCATCGTCTGCTCGAAGTCCTCCTCGGTCTCGCCGGGGAAGCCCACGATGATGTCGGTGGAGATCGCCGCGTCCGGCATGGCGGCACGGACCTTCTCGATGATCCCCAGGAAGCGGTCCTGGCGGTACGAGCGGCGCATCGCCTTGAGGACCGGGTCCGAACCGGACTGCAGCGGCATGTGGAGCTGCGGCATCACGTTCGGCGTCTCGGCCATGGCCGCGATCACGTCGTCGGTGAAGTCGCGGGGGTGCGGGGAGGTGAAGCGCACGCGCTCCAGGCCCTCGATCCTGCCGCAGGCGCGCAGGAGCTTGCTGAAGGCTTCGCGGTCGCCGATGTCCGAGCCGTACGCGTTCACGTTCTGCCCGAGGAGGGTGATCTCGCTGACGCCCTCGCCGACGAGCGCCTCGATCTCCGCGAGGATGTCACCGGTCCTGCGGTCCTTCTCCTTGCCGCGCAGCGCGGGCACGATGCAGAAGGTGCACGTGTTGTTGCAGCCGACGGAAATTGAGACCCATGCCGCGTACGCGCTCTCGCGGCGGGTCGGCAGGGTCGACGGAAAGGCTTCGAGCGATTCGGCGATCTCGACCTGCGCCTCTTCCTGGACGCGGGCGCGCTCCAGGAGGACCGGCAGCTTGCCGATGTTGTGCGTGCCGAAGACGACGTCCACCCAGGGCGCCCTCTTGACGATCGTGTCGCGGTCCTTCTGAGCCAGACAGCCGCCGACGGCGATCTGCATCCCCGGACGCTTGGTCTTCATCGGCGCCAGGCGCCCGAGATTGCCGTACAGACGGTTGTCGGCGTTCTCGCGCACGGCGCACGTATTGAAGACGACGACGTCGGCATCGCCGTCCGCCCCTTCGGGCGCACGCTCGTATCCGGCGTCCTCCAGCAGGCCGGAGAGCCGCTCGGAGTCATGGACGTTCATCTGGCACCCGTAGGTGCGCACCTCGTAAGTCTTCGCGCTCATCTCGCCCCCAGGGTACGGGGTCGCCACGCGCGCGTGCCCGCGGATTGCGACCACGGCGGTCAAGGGCGGACTCCGGAGCGGCACGGTGTGACCTCACCCCTGGTCAGCACGGTGAGTGGGCTGGCAGGATCGCGCGCATGCTCACGGCACTCCCCCACATCAGCAGGCGCCGCGCCCTGCAGGGTTCAGCGGCGGCGCTCGCTGTGTTCGGGTTGCTGCTGTGGTGGCTGCTGCCCGTCGGCGAGGACTCTCCGAGCGGGCGCATGACCTTCAGTACAGGCGTCGAAAAGGGTGTCTACGAGAAGTACGGCAAGCTCCTGCGCACGGCGATCTCCCAGGACATGCCGAAGGTCGACGTCGAGCTCCTCAACAGTGAGGGGTCGCAGCAGAACGTCGCGCGGGTGGCCACAGGGGAGTCCGACTTCACCATCGCGGCCGCCGACGCCGTGGAGACGTACCGCCTCGACGGTGCCCCTGGCTGGCACCGCCTGCGGGGCTGCACGCGGCTGTACGACGACTACGTTCAGCTCGTGGTGCCCCGGTCCTCCCACATCGACTCCGTCGAGGAGCTGCGCAACAAGCGCGTGGCCGTGGGGCAGGACCGGTCGGGGGTGCGGCTGATAGCCGACAGGGTGCTCGATGCCGCGGGCCTCGACCCGGTCACGGACATCAAGCCGGTGGCCGCCGGGATCGACACCATGCCCGACCTCCTGAAGAGCGGCTCGATCGACGCCTTCTTCTGGTCGGGCGGGCTTCCGACCACTTCCGTGCGCGAGCTCTCGAAGGAGATGGACATCGAGCTCGTGAAGCTCGGATACCTGGTCGACTCGTTGCACAAGCAGGGCGGCGGCTCGCGCTACTACCGGGCCGCGACGATGCCGGCCGACGCCTACCCCGAGGCCCAGCAGGGCTCCGCCGTACCGACGCTGGCCGTGGCGAACCTCCTGGTCACCACGGACCGGACCGACCCCGAGCTGACCGAGAGGCTGACCCGCACCGTCATCGACAGCCGCGACCACATAGGCGATCAGGTGCACGCGGCCCAACTGGTGGATCTGCGTACCGCCCTGTTTACGGACCCGCTCCCGCTGCACGACGGCGCGCGCCGCTACTACCGCTCGGTCAAGCCCTGACCCCCCTCACACCGCCGCTGAGGGCCCGCTGCGCGGGATGCTGACCGTCACCTTCAGTCCGTGCGGTTCGTGACTCCCGTACGCGATGGAGGCGCCGCCCGCCGCGAGCAGGGCCCGTGAGATGGACAGGCCGAGTCCGGAGCCCTTCACGTTCTGATGGCGGTTGCTGCGCCAGAAGCGGTCGCCGACCCGGGCGAGCTCGTCCTCATTGAGTCCCGGGCCGCCGTCGGTGACCACTACTGTCGTCGTGCCGTTGCCGGAGGAGACAGTCACCTGGACGAGGCCGCCCTCGGGTGTGAATTTCAGGGCGTTGTCGATCACCGCGTCGAGTGCGCTGGAGAGGGCGATGGGGTCGGCCCAGCCGGTGGTGGCCGGGCACCGGCCCGTCAGGCGTACGCCTCGCTCGTCGGCGAGCGGCCGCCAGGAAGCGACGCGCTCGGCGGCCAGCTCGCCGATGTCGGTGAGGCTCAGGTCGGCCGCGGTGTGCTCGGCCTGGGCCAGGTCGAGCAGGTCGTCGAGGACCTGCGCGAGACGCTTGCCCTCGGTGCGGACCGAGGCGATCTCTTCGTTGCCCTCGGGCAGTTCGAGGGCGAGGAGCTCGATGCGAAGGAGCAGCGCCGAGAGGGGGTTGCGCAGCTGGTGGGAGGCGTCCGCGACGAAGGCGCGCTGCTGCTCGAGGACGTCCTGGACGTTGTCGGCCATCTCGTTGAACGACCGGGCCAGGCGTCTGAGTTCCGGCGGCCCGCCCGCCGCCGCGACCCGGGACTTGAGGCGTCCGGTCGCGATGTCGTGCGTGGTCGCGTCCAGCACCCGTACCGGGCGCAGCACCCAGCCGGTGAGCCGCAGGGCCGCGCCGACCGCCAGGAGCATGGCCGCCGCCTCACCGGCGACGATGAGCAGCCAGCCGTGCAGTGTCTCCGAGCGCATGCGTCCGGTCGGTGAGTCCGTGACGACGACGGCGATGACGTCGCCGTCCTTGATCACCGGGGATGCGACGGCCAGCCGCCCGCGCTGCCACGGCCACACCTGCTCGGGGTCGTGGCTGCCGCGCGAGCGGAGCGCCTCTTCGAAGGCGCCCCGTATGTCTCCGCGCTGGGGCAGGTACCAGTCGCTCGGCGCGTTGGCCATGGGGCTGTCGTCGCGGTAGAAGACGCCCGCGCGGATGCCGTAGACGTCGAAGTAGTCGTCGAGTTCCTTCTGCAGCGTCTCGCGGCGCTCGTCCTTGCTCCCCGCCACCCGTGACCCGGTGGGGCGTTTGGTGACGAACTGCGCGAGCGAGGCGAAGCGTGCCGTGTCGTCGATCCGGTCGACAACCACCTTCTGTTGCTGGGCCGCCGCGACGCTGACGGCGAGCGGGAAGCCGAGCGCGAGCAGGACGCCCGCCATCAGGATGATCAGCAGCGGGAGGAGGCGAGAGCGCACCTGTCCTCGCTCCGGCTAGGCGGCCGGAGCGACGAGGCGGTAGCCGACGCCGCGCACGGTCTCGATCAGGGCCGGCATGTGCAGCTTGGAACGCAGGGAGGCCACGTGCACCTCCAGAGTGCGTCCCGTCCCTTCCCAACTGGTCCGCCACACTTCGCTGATGATCTGCTCCCGGCGGAACACCACTCCGGGCCGCTGGGCCAGCAGGGCGAGCAGATCGAACTCCTTGCGGGTCAGCTGGACGACCGAACCCGCCACGCTGACCTGTCGCGTGGGCAGTTCGATGTGCACGGAGCCGAGCCGCAGTTCGCTGTCGCCGGGCGCTGTCGTGCCACCCGGGGTGGGGCGCCGGATGACCGCGTGGATACGGGCGATGAGTTCCCCGGTGTCGTACGGCTTCACTACGTAGTCGTCGGCTCCGAGGTTGAGGCCGTGGATCCGGGAGCGTACGTCCGCGCGGGCCGTCACCATGATCACCGGTGTCGAACCGCGTTTGCGGATCTTGCCGCACACCTCGTAGCCGTCCTGGTCGGGCAGACCCAGATCGAGGAGTACCACTCCGAAGGGGGGCGTTTCCGCGGGCAGCAGGGCCTGCAGCGCCTCCTCACCACTACGGGCGTGCACGACGTCGAAGCCGTGCCGGGCCAGGACCGCGGACAGGGCGGCGGCCACATGATCGTCGTCCTCGACGAGAAGCAGTCGCATAGGGGCCCCCTCCAGTTCATCGGTCGTTCCGTCGTGGCCGGTAAAGAGTGGCCGGGTACGCGCGCGGCCACAACAAGGCATCCACGCCGATGGATAAGGACCGCGTCAAGAGGGTTCAGGTCACCGGTACGTTCCGTTACCCACCCGGTACGCACTCCGCGATCCCTCTTCACACGGTGTGTCCGGTTGCGGCCGGATCGTTATGCTCAATTTCCCCTCAGATGTAATGACGCTGGTCGCACTGGGTTATTACTGTCCTCCCAACCGAGGAGGATGGAGCAACAAGCCGTGACCGAAGTATCGGTGACCAAGGACGCCATACCGTCTGGGGCCGACGACCTGGTCGTGCTGAAGAACGTCAACAAGCACTTCGGCGCTCTGCACGTCCTCCAGGACATCGACCTGACCATCGCCCGCGGCGAGGTCGTCGTCGTGATCGGCCCCTCCGGGTCCGGCAAGTCGACCCTGTGCCGTGCCGTCAACCGCCTGGAGACGATCGATTCGGGAGACATCTCGATCGACGGCAAGCCGCTGCCTCAGGAGGGCAAGGAGCTGGCCCGTCTCCGCGCCGACGTGGGCATGGTCTTCCAGTCCTTCAACCTTTTCGCGCACAAGACCGTGCTCGAGAACGTGACGCTGGGCCAGATCAAGGTGCGCAAGACCGGCAAGGCGGAGGCGGAGACGAAGGCGCGCGCCCTGCTCGACCGGGTGGGCGTCGCCTCCCAGGCCGACAAGTACCCCGCACAGCTCTCCGGCGGCCAGCAGCAACGCGTCGCCATTGCGCGCGCGTTGGCGATGGACCCCAAGGTGATGCTCTTCGACGAGCCCACATCGGCGCTCGACCCGGAGATGATCAACGAGGTCCTCGAAGTGATGCAGCAGCTCGCCCGGGACGGGATGACGATGGTCGTCGTCACCCACGAGATGGGCTTCGCCCGCTCCGCGGCCAACCGCGTCGTCTTCATGGCGGACGGTCGGATCGTCGAAGAGGCCGTGCCGGACCAGTTCTTCAGCAACCCGCGCAGCGACCGGGCCAAGGACTTCCTGTCGAAGATCCTTAAGCACTGAGGCTTCCACGCCGTCTCAACACCAGTCGAAACAGAGGATGTTCACCATGAAGCTCCGCAAGTCCGCCGCCGCGGCCGCCGTTGTCGCCGCTCTCGCCCTGACCGCCACCGCGTGCGGCGGCGAGGAGGGTACGGCCGGCGACAAGCCGAAGGACCCGGCCGGCGGGAAGAACGCGCCCAAGCTGCCCACGTACGCCGTGAAGTCGGACGTGAAGGTCGACTCGACGGTCCTGAAGGAGGCCCAGAAGGCCGGCAAGATCGTCATCGGCGCCAAGGACGACCAGCCGTACCTGGGCTTCAAGGACAGCGCCGGCAAGCGCTCCGGCTTCGACATCGAGATCGCCAAGATGGTCGCCGCCGACCTGGGCTTCAAGCCCGACCAGATCGAGTTCAAGACGATCGACTCCGGCGTCCGTGAGACCACCATCTCCAAGGGCGACGTCGACCTCTACGTAGGCACGTACACGATCAACGACGAGCGCAAGAAGCAGGTCGGCTTCGCCGGTCCGTACTTCATGGCCGGCGCCGACCTTCTCGTCCGTCATGACGAGAAGAGCATCACCGGGCCGGACTCCGTGAAGGGCAAGAAGGTCTGCTCGATCGTCGGCTCCACTCCGCTCCAGGAGATCAAGAAGCCGAAGTACGGCGCCAAGACCGTCGAGCTGGCCAAGTACTCCGAGTGCGTGCAGCAGCTCATCAACAAGGAGGTGGACGCCGTCACCACCGACGACGCCATCCTCAAGGGCTACGCGGCGCAGCAGCCGAAGGCGCTGCGGGTGGTCGGCAAGCCGTTCACCAAGGAGCCGTACGGCATCGGCATGAGCAAGGGCGACAAGGCGCTGCGCGACGCGGTCGCGGACGCCGTCGAGGCGCACCAGAAGAACGGTGACTACAAGAAGGCGTACGACGCGACGCTCGGCCTGTCGGGCTCCCAGTTCACCGAGCCGCCGGCGCTCGAGCGCTACTGACCCGGCCGAACGCCCGTACCACTCCCCGGCAGTGAGCTGACCGGCTCTCCGTAGGCACCAGGCGGTGTCTACGGAAAACCGGCTCCCCTGCCCGACCACTGCCGCCCACGAGGACATCCCCGTGAATGTACTGCTCGACCATCTGGCGGAATTCCGCGAGGGATTCATAGGCACCGTCTGGCTGACCGTGGCCAGTGGCGTGCTCGCGCTGTTCCTTGGCGTCGTGCTCGCCGGCTTCCGGGTGTCGCCCGTGCCGCCGCTGCGGTTCTTCGGCACCGCCTGGGTCACCCTGTTCCGGAACACCCCGCTGACGCTGCTCTTCCTCACCATCTGGTTCGCGGTGCCGCAGGTCTTCGACTTCGGCTTCGATCCGTGGACCAAGGCGCTGATCGTGCTCAGCGTCTACACCTCGTCGTTCGTCTGCGAGGCCGTCAGGTCAGGAATCAACACCGTTCCCCTCGGCCAGGCGGAAGCCGCCCGTTCGCTCGGCATGACCTTCTTCCAGACGCTGGGGACGATCGTCCTGCCCCAGGCGGTGCGCACCGTACTGCCGCCGCTGAGCAGCATCTTCATCGCGCTGACGAAGAACTCCGCCATCGCGGGCGCGTTCAGCGTCACGGAGCTGTTCGGCTGGCAGAAGACCCTCAGTGACCAGGGCTTCGCCATCGCCTGGCTGTTCCTCTGGGTGGCGCTCGGCTACCTCGTGATCACATTCACCATCAGTGGCCTGTTCCGGCTGCTCGAGCGGAGCCTGGAGGTCGCACGATGAGCTCCAGCGTCCTGTACGACGCACCGGGCCCCAAGGCCCGGGTGCGCAACCGCATCTACTCCGTCGTCGGCACGGCGGCCATCATCGGCCTCATCGTCTTCGTGATCATGCGTCTCGCCGACCGCGGTCACTTCGAGTCCGAGGTCTGGAAAACCTTCAACTACTCCAACGTGCGCACGACCATCCGCGACGGCATCGTCACCACGCTGAAGGTCTTCGCGCTCGCCGCCGTGCTGTCCCTGGTGCTCGGTGCGATCCTCGCGGTCGCCCGCGCCTCGGACCGCCGCGCGGTCCGCTGGCTGGCCACCGGGTTCATCGAACTGTTCCGGGCCATCCCGCTGCTGATCACGATCTACGCCCTGTGGGTGCTCTTCCTCACCTACAAGGGCGACCTCGGCGCCATCGGGACGAACAACGGTTTCTGGGCCCTGGTCATCGGCCTGGCGATCTACAACGGCGCCGTGCAGGCAGAGGTGCTCCGGGCCGGCTTCAACGCCGTACCGCGCGGCCAGGTCGAGGCGGCTTACGCACTGGGGCTGCGCAAGTCCCAGGTCATGACGATGCTGCTGCTGCCGCAGGCGATCAGGTCCATGCTGCCCACGATCATCAGCCAGCTGGTGGTCACGCTGAAGGACACCTCGCTCGGCTACATCATCACGTACGCGGAGCTGCTGTACGCGGGCCGGCAGCTGGCCAACACCACCCTCGTCAACGGGCAGTACATCTACGTTCCGGTGATCATGGTCGTCGGCACGATCTACGTGGCGATGTGCATGGCGCTCTCCGCGCTCGCCACCTGGGTCGAGAAGCGTGGGCGTCGCGCCAAGACGGGCATCGCGGTGGCGGCGGCCGCCGAACCGGCCGAGGCCCCCGGGGTGCTCGACCCGTCCGAACCGCTCGGCGGTCCTGCAACGGCCGACGACGGGCCTGACGAGCCGCCTGCCAAGGTGAACCAGTAGCGCGTCGGCCCGGAAATCGGGTCTACGGAGTCAAGAGGAGGCAGTGGCCGCAGGGCCGCTGCCTCCTCTTGGCGATTGGTGGGACGATCGGACATGGCGGTGACGGGGGTGGTCGCGTCGGCGCCACCGTCGCTTGACGCAAGCACAAGCAATGGGTTGCATACATTCTGTGATCGTGCACCGGGCTCCAACTGCCAGTTCCTGTACGTACGTCCAGCGCTTCCGGGCAGCCCGGACCCTCGGAGCCCGCCGGGCCGGAGGATGTGCGCCGTGGACCCGGTGATCGTCGTCGGCGCGGGGCCCGTCGGGCTCGCCCTCGCCCTCGCCCTGGCCCGCCACTCTGTACCCACCGTCGTCCTCGACGAGGGCCCCGGCAAGGACGAGCAGCGGCCCGCGCGGAGCGTCGTCCTCCGGGAGGACACCGCGGCGTTCGTGGAGCGGCTCGCGGGTCACTCTTTCGGTGACTCGGAGTCAGGTGCCCGGTGGGCCGGCTGGCGCTCCGTACGGCGTAAACAGCTGATGCAGGAGCTCGACTTCGGCGGCGGGATCCCCGCTCCGCTGCATCTGCCGCAGCACGTGCTCACCGGTGCCCTGCGCGAGGCCATCGCCGACGAACGACTCGTCAAGGTCGCGGTGGAGAGCAAGCTCGACTCCCTGGAGGAGGACCCCACCGGGCTCACCGCCCACACGCGGGGGCCCAAGGCCACATGGTGGCGGGGAAGTTATCTGGTGGGCTGCGACGGAGCCCGTTCCACGGTGCGCAAACTCCTCGACGTCCGCTTCCCGGGACGTACCGCCGTCGAGCGGCACGCCGTGGCCTCGCTGCGCACGGAACTTCCGTGGCCGGGTCGGGCGTTGTTGCATCGGATGCCTCCGTGGCCCGGCGGAGGCGCCGAAGTGACGGGCCGCCCGCTCGCCGACGGGGTGTGGCGGCTCGACTGGCTGCTCCCGCCGCGCGGCGAGCTGGTGACGCCCGACGCCCTCGTCGTGCGCATCCGGGAGACCCTCGCGGGCTGGTGCGGCGGTTCCACCCCGCCGTACGAGCTGCTCGACACGGGGGTGCACACCGTCCACCACCGGCTCGCCCGACGGTGGCGGGTCGGTCGCGCCTTCCTCGCCGGGGACGCCGCGCATCTCCTCGGCGCACTCGGCACCCAGGGGCTCGACGAGGGGCTGCGGGACGCCGACAACCTCGCGTGGAAGCTGGCGCTCGCCTGGCACCACGGCCCGTGCGAAGCGCTGCTCGACAGCTATCAGGTCGAGCGGCGGGCCGGGGTGGCCGCACGGCTGCGCGCCGCCGACCAGTCGCTGCCCGTGCTGCGCGGCGGCAAGGGGCTGCGCTCGTACGTGCCCGGTACGGCGCGCGGCCACGACACGCTCCTCACGGACGGCCATGTGGGGCGCGGCACGCTCGGCGCGCCCTCCTCGTACGCCGAGTCGCCGCTGGCGCCCGCTCCCTCCGAGTCCGTCACGGTGGTGGGTACGGAGCCCGGTGCTCCGGTCGCCGATGTGGTGGTCACAGCGCCCGACGGGTCGTTCGTCCAGCTGCGGGACCGGCTGGGGCTCGGGCGGCTGATCGTCGTCCTCGTCGCGCCGGGCACCGTGGTGTGGGAGCGGCGGCACTGGGTGACGGCCGGGATCATGCCGCGGCTCGCCGCGGCCGTCACGGCCCTGCCGCACCCCGCCGAGCTGCTCGTCGCGGAGAGCTACCCCGGGGCCGCCGCGCACTCGCTGCTGCTCGTACGGCCCGACGGCCACCTGGTCACCGCACTCTCCGGGGTGCGCCCGGCCGAGCTGTACGCGGCGGCCGAGACCGCGCTGGGCGGCGCCGTGCCGACGGGTCGCGGGGCCGGAGCGGGGCGGCCGGACCGGGCGGGCGAGGAGGAGAGCGCCGCGGGGGCCGCGCGGCCCCGGGCGTGAAAGGGACGTACGTCGCCCCACGCCCGGAGCCCGGCTCGCGCGCGCTCCGGGTGCTGTTCGCGCGCGCCCCGGGGGTCGCTCACCCGCGCCCCGGGCCTCGATCTCCCATGCTTCGGACCTGGTTGACCGCATGCTGAGCCAGGGTTGACCGGCCCCCACCCCCGTGGTCTACTCCGGATCGTGACCGACACCGATGTACGCCTGTGGCGGAGGGTCCACATGGACCTCGTCCGCTACGCAGGCTGCGTGTGTCACCTGTCCTGCTGAATTCGCCTTTCCCTCGCGCGCTGAGCCCCCGCTTCGGGCCGTCTCGCGCGCGCTTCCGCGAACCTCCAGGACGGTACCTGTGTCTGTTGCCCCTTCCTCCACCGCGCCCGCATCCGCGCGTTCCTCGGCGCCCACCGCAGCCGAACTTCTCGCCTTCGTCCGCCGCACCGCGGCCGACACCGAACTCATCGCCTCCCTGCCGCTCGACCCCGAGGGCCGCACCTGGGTGCGCCTGCAGGGCCCGGGCGGCAGCGAGGCCTGGCTGATCGGCTGGCCGCCCGGCACCGGCACCGGCTGGCACGACCACGCCGAGTCGGTCGGCGCCTTCCTCACCGCGGCGGGCACCCTCAAGGAGAACTCGCTCGCCGCGCGCCTGCCCACCGACGGGTGGAAGACCCTGGAACTCTCCGAAGACGTCGACCGCGAACGGGAGCTGGCGACCGGCGAGGGCCGCGCCTTCGGCACGAACCACGTGCACGAGGTGCTGAACCAGTCGCCGACCGAGCACGCCGTCTCCGTGCACGCCTACTACCCTCCCCTGCCGCGGATCCGCCGGTACAGCCGGACCGGCGACGTGCTCCGTCTGGAGTCCGTGGAGCGCCCGGAGGACTGGCAGTGAGCGATCGAGGTGTCGTGGAACTGACCGGCGAACGCCCCGTCGGCATCGACGAGCTGCTGGAGCGCGTGCGTCTCCACCTCGACCGGCTCACTCCGAAGGAGGCGTATGACGTTGCCGGGGCGGGTGGTCTCCTGGTCGACATCCGCTATGCCGCGCTGCGCGAGCGCGACGGGCTGATCCCCGGAGCGCTCGTCGTGGAACGCAACGAGCTGGAGTGGCGCCTGGACCCCCAGGGCAGTCATCGCGCCCCGGAGGCCACCGGACACGATCTGCGTGTCGTCGTGGTCTGCAACGAGGGGTACGCGTCCAGCCTCGCGGCCGTCTCCTTGCGGCAGTTGGGGCTGCGCCACGCCACTGATCTCGTCGGCGGCTTCCAGGCGTGGCGGTCGGCGGGGTTGCCGGTGGTTGCCGTCGAGAGGTGAGCACGCACGCGTGAGGCATGAGTGCGGAGCGCGCCCCCCCTCCACGCCCCGCACTCCGTGCCTTGGTCCCTACTCCTTGGCCGTCGCCACCGCGACAGGGCGCGGCCTCAGGGCGGCGCGGCCCGGCAGCGCGGTCGCGGTCAGGGCGAGCAGCCCGGCCACGGCGACCACGGAGACGTACACCAGCGGAACGACCGTCGGTGCCGCGCTGCCGGTCATGCCGAAGCTGAAGGCCGTCAGGACGGCGAGTGCCACTCCGCTGCCGAGCGTGACGCCGATGAGCAGGACGGAGAGCGCCTCGGTACGCAGCATCCGCAGGACCTGTCGGCGGGTGGCGCCGACGAGGCGCAGCATCGCGAACTCTCGTATGCGTTCGGAGACCGACATCGCGAGGGTGTTGACGACGGCGATGGCGGTGAAGGCCAGCACGAGTCCCATCGCCAGGTGGTTGACCTCGGCATTGGTCTGCCGCAGCTCGGCCTGGAGGCCGTCGGCCCCGGCCGGGGTGAGCACCCGTACGGCCGGGAACTTATGGACGCCTGCCGCGAGTTGTTCTCTCGTACGGTCGCTCTTGACGAGGACCGTGGCAGCGAGCGGGTTGTCGACGTGGCGGGCGACCAGACCGTGTGCCATGGTCAGATCGCCGAACCCGAGCCCGCGTGCGTACACGGCGCGGACGGTGAGTTCGGTCTTCGTCCCGTCTCCCAGGGTGAACTTCAGCGTGCTGCCCGGCTGCAGGCCGAGCCGGTCCGCGGCGAGTTCGCTGACGACGACGCTGTCCTCGTCGAATTCCCTGAGTGATCCGGCGGTGACGTCCGGGTCCCAGGTCCGGGTGAGGCCCTGCGGCGTGACGCCTTGCGCCGGGTACTTGTCGAGTCCGACGCGCACCGTCGTACGGACGACCTCGGTGACCGCCTCGACACCGTCGGTCGTACGCAGCTTCTGTGCCGCCTCCGCGGGGACGCCCGGCCCTTGCGCGGCAAGCACCCAGTCCGCGCTGGTGCCCTGGCGGGTCTGCGTGCGGGCGGCATCGTCGAGGGTGGGCTGGACGAAAAGAACGGTGCAGGTCATGCCGGTGAGGAGGGCGAGCGGAGTGACGACGGCGGCCATCCGGGCCGCGTTGCCGCGCAGGTTGGCGTGGGCGAGCCTGCCGCCGGGTCCGGTCAGCCGGAGCGGGCCCCGCAGGAGCACCGCCGCCGCCCGGACCACGATCGGCCCCAGGAGCGCGATGGCGCAGGCGAAGACCACAACGGACAGGAAGGTCACGGGAGTCGACGCCGCCTCGGTGCGCAGCACGCTCAGTACGGCGACCAGAACAGCGCCACCGGCGAGCAGCACCAGGCCCGCGACGATGCGGCCCCAGGCAGGTCGACGCTGCTCGACCCGTGCCTCGGCGAGTGCCTGCGCCGGGCGGATCCTGACGATTCTGCGTCCGGCGACGCGGGCTGCGGCCCAGGCGCCGAGCAGGGTGGCGCCCACGGCGACGAGGGGCGGGAAGACGCTGACGACGCGTTCCAGCGTAGAGGGAACGGCTCCGACGTCCACGAACCGGCCGTGCAGCCAGCCGCCGAGCGGGATTCCGGCGAGCGCCCCGACCATCCCCGCGGCGGCGCCGACGATGAGTGCTTCGCGGCCGAGGAGCCTGCGGATCTGCTTCGGGGTCGCGGCGACGGCGCGCAGCAGGGCGAGTTCCCGGTGGCGCTGCTGGACGGAGAGGGCGAAGGTGCCGACCACCACGAGGACGGAGACGAGGAGGGACGTGCCGCCCATGGCGGCTCCCATGCTGACGAGTTTGACGCGCGCTCCCGCCGCGTCGAGGAACTCCACTGGGCCGCGGTCGTCCCCCGAGCTGACCTGCGCCGACGTACCGTCGAGGGCCCGCGTGACGGTTTCCTTGAGGTCCGCGACCGCGGTGCGCTCGTCCGGTACGACTCCGATGGCGGTGACTTCGCCGGGGTGTGCGGCGAGCCGTTCGGCCTCGGCGGAGGAGAAGAACAGCGAGGTCTGGTGGGCCAGCGCGCCGCCCTCGGGGGCGGCGACGCCAGTGATGCGGTAGGCGCGCGGGCTCCGCGTCGACTGGACGGTGAGGCGGTCGCCGGGCCTCAGTCCCGCACGGTCGGCGAGGTCACGGTCGATGACGAGGTCGTGAGCCGTGCGTGGCGCCCGGCCTTCGACGAGCCGGAAGGGGGTGAGGGCAGCCGAGTCCCAGGCATGTCCGTACGAGGGTCTGTCCACGTCACGAACGGCGGCAGGAGCAGGCATCAACGGCTCAGCGAGAAAGGTGAGTTCGGGAACGATGGCGGCGATACCCGGGGCGCCCGGGTCCTTCTTCAACCTCGCCTCGATGTCGGCGGCCCGCAGCCAGGCCCTCTCGGCGATCGGTTTCGCCTTGTGTTTGACCTTGGTCTTGCCCTTCTTGTGTTTGACCGTGGTCCGGTGCACGTTCTGGTCCGCGGAGATGATCACGGGAGCCGCCGCGTAGCGCTCGGTCTTGATCGTGCCGCGCAGTCCGGTCTCCAGGAGGGTTCCGCAGGCCGTGATGAGGGCCGCGGCACACATCAGCGCGAGGAAGGCGCCCAGGAACCCGCCTTTGCGGTCCCTGACCGTTTGCAGTGCGTAGCGCAGCATCATGAGGGATCGGTCTCTTCTCGGTTGGCGGCGGGCGCGGGGAAGGCCAGGAAGCGCGTGAGGACGGTGCGGGCGTCGGCCGGGGTGTCGGCGTCGGGGCGCTTGTAGCGGTTCAGGAGCGCGATGTACTCCTCGAAGAACTCGGTGAGTTCGGTGAGCGTCAGCCGGATCGTGCCGCGCGAGGAGGGGAACGCGTCGTACCAGCCGCCGAGTTCACTGTCGCTCTGCCGCTGCATCTGCAGCTGCGCGAACAACTCCAGGTCGGTTGCGTACGAGAGGTGATTGAGCTCGTCCATGACGAGCCGCGTCTCGGGGCTCTGCCGACTGCGCGGGAGAAAGCGCCGGTCACCCGGGACGACCCGCCACCAGCGCTCACGCCCGTGACCCGGACCACCGCTCTCCGAACGACCGCGCCCCGCGCCTACGCGTCCTGAGCCGTGCGTCTCCTCGACGAAGCCGTAGCGGGCGAGTTCGCGCAGGTGGTAGCTGGTCACCCCCGTGTTGAGGCCGAGGGCCCTGGCGAGTGTCGCGGAGGTGGCCGGACCGTGCACGGCGAGGTGCTGCAGCATCTGCTGCCGACGGGGCTGCGTGAGCGCCTTGAGCACACGGAGATCGCTCAGCTCTTGCGGCGCCTCGCTCGGAGCGTGGGGCGCGGCAGCGGCTGAGGGCGCACCGGCGGGCTCAGCCGGGGTGCCGCCCGGAACCGGAGAAGAGGCTGCCGACGTCGGGGCAGCGGGAGGGGCGGTCCGGCCGTCGGCCTGGACCGGGCCGGTCGTGCCGGGTTCCTGTGCCATGCGTACACAGTCGTCTGTGCACAGGCCTCTGTGCACTGCGGTGGTCCGGCGTCTCCGCAGGGGGGTCAACCCCACCCTGCGGAGCGTCAGTTGGGATGCGTGGGTCGCTCCGGCTGCCGCCCCACCCCCGTGGGAGCGGCCCGCTCAGAACGTTCCGTACCCCAAGTCCTCGGTGTCCTCGCCCTCTTCCTCCAAGGCCTGCCGGACCACTCGGAGCGCCATGCCCTCCGCGTATCCCTTACGGGCGAGCATTCCCGCGAGGCGGCGCAGGCGCTTGTCACGGTCGAGGCCGCGCGTGGAGCGGAGTTTGCGGGCCACCAGCTCACGCGCGGTCTCCTCCTCCTTCTCCGGATCGAGCTGCCCCACGGCTTCGTCGATCAGCGTGGAGTCCACGCCCTTGGTGCGCAGCTCCCGCGCGAGCGCGCGACGGGCCAGGCCCCGGCCGTGGTGCCGGGACTCCACCCAGGCGTCCGCGAAGGCGCTGTCGTTGATCAGACCGACCTCTTCGAAGCGGGAGAGCACTTCCTCCGCCACGTCGTCGGGGATCTCCCGCTTGCGCAACGCGTCCGCGAGCTGCTTGCGCGTACGCGCGGTGCCGGTGAGCAGACGCAGACAGATCGCTCGCGCCCGCTCCGCCGGATCCCCCGTCGGCGGCTCCCCCTTCTCGGCCCTCGACGAGGAAGGGGAACCACTGTCCTGTTGGTCGCCGAAGCCGCCACGCCGTCGTCGACGCCCTCGACCGCGGCCGTCACCGTCCTGACGACCGCCCTCCCCGAACCCGCTGCCGTCACCGCCCTCGTCGAAACTGTCGCCGCGGCTGCCGTCCCGGCCTGTGCCGTCCTGATCCGCACCGTCCCCGTGGCCCCGCCCGGCGGGGCCGGTGCGGCTTTCGGGGGCGGTGTGGTCCGCCCAGTCGGTTCGTCGTGTCACGGACTAGCTCTTGGCCGCCGCGGTCTTGGACTTGGTGACCTTCGCCGCCGGGGCGGGCACCGTCTTGGTGTCGTCGGCGGCCGGAGCCGCGACCGTCTCGTCGGCGACCGGCTCGGCGGCCGGGGCCTCGGGCTTCACACCGACGCCCAGCTTCTCCTTGATCTTCCTCTCGATCTCGTTGGCGAGGTCGGGGTTGTCCTTCAGGAAGTTGCGGGCGTTCTCCTTGCCCTGGCCGAGCTGGTCGCCCTCGTACGTGTACCAGGCGCCGGCCTTGCGGACGAAGCCGTTCTCCACGCCCATGTCGATCAGACCGCCCTCGCGGCTGATGCCGTGCCCGTAGAGGATGTCGAACTCGGCCTGCTTGAAGGGCGGCGCGACCTTGTTCTTGACGACCTTGACGCGGGTGCGGTTGCCGACCGCGTCCGTGCCGTCCTTCAGGGTCTCGATGCGGCGGATGTCGAGTCGCACCGAGGCGTAGAACTTCAGCGCGCGGCCACCGGTCGTGGTCTCCGGCGAGCCGAACATCACGCCGATCTTCTCGCGGAGCTGGTTGATGAAGATCGCGGTGGTCTTGGACTGGTTGAGCGCGCTGGTGATCTTCCGGAGCGCCTGGCTCATTAGGCGGGCCTGGAGACCCACGTGCGAGTCACCCATCTCGCCCTCGATCTCCGCACGCGGCACCAGGGCGGCGACGGAGTCGATGACGATGAGGTCGAGGGCGCCGGAGCGGACCAGCATGTCGACGATCTCGAGAGCCTGCTCGCCGTTGTCCGGCTGGGACAGGATGAGGTTGTCGATGTCGACGCCGAGCTTCTTCGCATACTCGGGGTCGAGGGCGTGCTCCGCGTCCACGAACGCGACCGCGCCGCCCGCCCGCTGGGCGTTGGCCACGGCGTGCAGCGTGAGGGTCGTCTTACCGGAGGACTCCGGTCCGTACACCTCCACCACACGGCCGCGCGGGATGCCGCCGACGCCGAGCGCGACGTCGAGCGCGGTCGACCCGGTGGGGATGACCTCGATGGGGTCGTTCGGCCGCTCGCCCATGCGCATCACTGCGCCCTTGCCGAATTGCCGTTCAATCTGTGCGAGCGCGGCGTCCAGCGCCTTCTCGCGGTCGGTTCCTGCCATGGGTTCCACCCGATTTGCTTGAGTCGATCGCTTCACGTCAAAGACGCTAACGCCTGCCACTGACAATCCGCCCCGACGCCCGTCCAGCCTGTGGATAACTCGAGGCCGACCCTCGCCGAAATCCTCTGAAGCGTCCCGGGAATCCTCTGCCACATCCCCGGGAAATCGCCGCCGGACACCCCATGAGAATGGATGTTCGATTTAGCTGTCAAGCATGGCTCTCCGCGGGCTACTCTCCCGGATGTACGGACGGTGCCTTCGGCCGGAGGACGACCTCAGAGCCGGCTCCGACCAGGCTTGTCCGCATGGAAACCCACAGTGGGACACCGCGACAGGTCCGGCCCTCCCGGAGTGGGCTCTCCGTGCGCCCCGCCGAACGCCTCTGCTACGGAGTCGGGGCCGTACTGGTCCTTTCGGGCCTGGTGCACCTCGGGGTCTTCGCGGTCGACGGCGGTCCCTGGGAAGGCCCGGTGTCCTGGCGCAAGCCCGTGACGTTCGGCCTCTCCTTCGGAGTGACACTGATCGCGATCGCCTGGGTGACGTCGCAGCTGCGGATGAGCCACCGTGTCCGGGCGGCCCTGCTCGTCGTGTTCGCCGCCGACTGCGTGCTGGAGGTGGGCGGGATCACGCTGCAGGCGTGGCGCCGCGTGCCCTCGCATCTCAACATGGAGACCGGGTTCGACTCCTCGGTGTCCATGGCCCTCGCCGTGGGCGGCGGGGTCCTCGTCGTCCTGCTCTCGGCGTTCGCGGTCGTCTCGTTCAGGCGGCGGCCGGGCGGCCCCGCGGGGATGCCGCTCGCGGTGCGGTCCGGCTTCGCCGTCCTGCTCGTGGCGTTGGTGTCGGGCGCCGCGATGATCGCTCGCGGCGTGTACCTCACCCGGACCGGCCACCAGGAAGACGCCTACGCCTCCACGGCACCGCTCAAGACGCTGCACGGGGTGAGCCTGCACGCCGTTCTCGTCCTGCCGGCCCTCGCCTGGCTGCTGTCCCGCACCTCCTGGAGCGAACGCTCACAGCGGCGCATGGTGAGCGCGGCGGTCGGTGCCTACGTGGTGGCCGTGCTCGGCTCCGGAGTGTGGGGCGCCCTCTCCTACTGACGCCCGTCCTGCTTCTACTGACGCCCGTCCTGCTTCGGGCTGGCATCGCCGGAGGTCGGCGGTGCTTCCGGCCTGTTCGGCCCCCGCAACGCGCGCCGCATGCGCGCGAGGAGGGGCGCACCGGACGAGCGTCTGCGCCCGTGCACCCGGGGATCGTCCGTGACGTCGTACCTCTTCACGTACGCCCCGAGGAAGGCCTGCAGCGTCGCGACGGCGGGGATGGCGATGAGCGCCCCGACCGCGCCGAGAAGCGCCGTGCCCGCGATGACCGAACCGAAGGCGACCGCGGGGTGGATGTCCACGCTCTTGGCGGTGAGCTTGGGCTGCAGCACGTAGTTCTCGAACTGCTGGTAGACGACTACGAAGACCAGCACCCAGAGCGCGTACCAGGGGTCGACCGTGAAGGCGATCAGCATCGGCAGGGCGCCCGCCAGGTACGTGCCGATGGTGGGGATGAACTGGGACACGAGACCCACCCACACGGCGAGCACGGGCGCGTAGGGGACGCCAAGCACCTGCAACAGGATGTAGTGCGCGATTCCGGAGATCAGCGCCATCAGGCCGCGCGAGTAGAGGTAGCCGCCGGTCTTGTCGACCGCGATCTCCCAGGCCCGCAGCACCTCGGCCTGCTTGGCGGGCGGCAGCACCGAGCACAGCGCGCGCCGCAGCCGCGGCCCGTCGGCCGCGAAGTAGAACGAGAACAGCAGGATCGTCAGGAGCTGGAACAGACCGCCGAGGACCTGTGCGGAGACGTCCAGGACGCCACTGGCGCTGTTCTGCACGTACTTCTGCAGCCAGTCGGAGTGGACCAGGCTGTCCTGGACCTCGACGCGGGAGAGGTCCGTGTGGAAGGTCTGGTTGATCCAGCTGATGACCTTGTCGAGGTAGTCCGGGAAGTCCTCGACCATGTCCACGATCTGGCCCGCGAGCATGGACCCCATCAGCGTGATGAACCCCGCGCTGGCGATCACGACGCTCAGGAATACCAGGAAGGTCGCGAAGCCCCTGCGGAGCCCCCGCGCGGCCATCCAGCTCACCGCCGGTTCGACCGCGAGCGCCAGGAAGAACGCGATCAGGATGTTGATCAGCAGCCCGGTCAGCTGGTGGAACGCCCAACTGCCCAGCTGGAAACAGGCGACGAGCGCGAGGGCGAGCACCATGGCGCGCGGCAGCCAGCGCGGCATGCGGGCGCCGAGCCCTGCCTCGGCCCCCTCGGGGGGCTGTGCGGGCGGCGTCGTGCCGAGTGGAGCGGTGTTCTGGGTGACCTGCGCGGTCTCGTCTGTCGGTGCCACGGGGCCAGTCTCGCCCACGCCACCGACAATCGGTCGCCACCCTCACATCTTGGGACGGACGTACACGCGCGTGGCGCCTCCCCGGAGGGGCTCCGGCGACGACAAGCCGTCCGTAGTCAGCGCTTTTCGGCCGGTACGTCCATCGCCGTGCACACCGCGCGCCAGACTTCCTTGGCCTCCCAGCCCGCGTCCAGCGCCCCGTGGACCGTGCGGCCGCCCAGCTCCGCCATCACGTGATCGCGCGCGAAGGAGTCGGCGTACCCCGCACCGAAGTGAGCCGCCATCCGCTGCCAGAAGACCGTCAACCGCATGCCTCCAGTATCACGCCCCTGAGAGTGCAGCCGGGCAGAGGGGGCTCACCGACAACGCTTTCCGCCCTACGGTCGGAGCATGGCCGAAACCGGAGCATCCCCCGACCCAGTGCCCTCCCCCGACGCGCCCCCCTCCCCGGTGTCCCGCGCCGAGCACTTCGTCTGGCTCACCGCACGCGTCCTCGAGCAGCGACGGTTCGCGTACCACTTCCTCGACGGCGCGGGCGGCGACCCGGCCGCGGGCGCCGTCGAGGCCGCCCTGACCTCGTACGCCACCGGGGACGGCGGCTACGGCTACGCGCTCGAACCCGATCTGCGCGGCCCCGTCAGCCAGCCGCTGCACGCCGGGCACGCGCTGCGCGTGCTGGACTCGATCCACCGCTGCGGCGGACAGCGCGTGGAGCACGTATGCCGGTATCTGACCTCCGTGTCGACCCCCGAGGGGGCCCTTCCGGCGATCCATCCCAGCCAGCGCGGCTACCCCTCGGCGCCGTTCGTGCCGATCGTGGACAACCCGCCCAGCGAGTTGCTCGCCACCGGCCCCGTAGTGGGCCTGCTGCACCGCAACGAGGTGTGGCACGCCTGGCTCTTCCGGGCGACGGACTTCTGCTGGGCGGCCGTCGAGTCGCTGGAGAAGTCCCATCCGTACGAGGTCCAGGCGGCCGTCGCCTTTCTGGACGGCGCTCCCGACCGCCGCCGCGCGCAGGCCGCCGCCGACCGCCTCGGGCGCCTCGTGCGCGAGCAGCGCATCGCGGCGCTGGACCCGGAGAACCTGGACGCCTATCCGGTGTCACCCGGCTACGCGCCGGGGGAGCACCACTTCCCGCACGACTTCGCGAAAGCCCCGGAGTCCCTCGCGCGCTCGTGGTTCACCGACGCGGAGATGGAACGGTCCCTCGACTTCCTTGCCGGGGAACAGCAGGAGGACGGCGGCTGGCCCGTGCGCTGGCGGCAGTGGGCGCCGGGCACGGCCCTGGAGTCGCGCCCGATCGTCACCATCGAGGCGCTGCGCACGCTACGGGCGTACGGGCGGCCCATCGGTTGACGGCCCGTCCCCGGCGCCCCGCAGGAGCGGAGCAGCGATGGCAAGGGCCGTGCCTGGCCGTGCCTCGGGGCGTTGCCAGGTCGATGCCGGGGGTGCAGCCTCAGGGCCGCGGCGGTCGCCCTGCGCTTCTGCTGCCGGGCCAGGTGGGTGGCGGAGCGACTCGATGAGTTCGGGGCGGTCGGCCACCGGGGCGAGGAGTGCGGCGATGCGGTGGCTGCTCTCATTTCGGCGCGAAAAGGTGGTGCTCTAGCAGGACGTCGTCCATGCGGTGCAGTCCCGGCGGGGCCAGGGCCTCTCATCCACTGAGTGCGTCACACTCTCGGCCGAGGCCAGTACGCGCCCACCCGCCCCGACCTCGCTTCACGACTGGCGCGAAACCCCGAACGCGCAGGTCGGCGCCGTTGTCAGTGGCGGGGTGCACGATGGGGGCATGGTCAGCTCCGCGTCCAGTGCCCACGGCGCCCGCAGCGCTCTAGACGGTTTCTCCCCCGCGACCCGCAGCTGGTTCTCGGGGGCCTTCTCCGCGCCCACCTCCGCCCAGGCCGGCGCGTGGCAGGCCATTTCCGAGGGCTCCGACGTGCTGGTCGTCGCCCCCACCGGCTCCGGAAAGACCCTGGCCGCCTTCCTCGCGGCGCTCGACCAGCTGGCCTCGGCACCGCCGCCCGCCGACCCGAAGAAGCGCTGCAGGGTGCTGTACGTGTCGCCCCTGAAGGCCCTCGCGGTCGACGTGGAGCGCAATTTGCGCAGCCCTCTGACCGGCATCCGCCAGGAGTCGGTGCGCCTTGGCCGGCCCGAGCCGGAGGTGCGGGTCGGCATCCGCTCGGGCGACACCCCGCCCGCCGAGCGCCGGGCCCTGTCGACCCGGCCGCCGGACATCCTGATCACCACACCCGAATCGCTGTTCCTGATGCTCACCTCCGCGACGCGCGAGGCGCTCACCGGCATCGAGACGGTGATCCTCGACGAGGTGCACGCGGTGGCGGGCACCAAGCGCGGCGCTCATCTCGCCCTCTCCCTGGAGCGGCTCGACGAGCTGCTGCCGAAGCCCGCCCGCCGCATCGGCCTGTCGGCGACGGTGCGCCCGGTGGACGAGGTGGCCCGCTATCTCTCCCCCAAGCGCAAGGTCGAGATCGTCCAGCCGCCCTCCGGCAAGGAGTTCGACCTCTCCGTGGTCGTTCCGGTGGAGGACCTCGGGGAGCTTGGCGGCTCCCCGGTCAGTGAATCCGCCGACGGGCCGGGGGCCGAGGCGGAGCGCCCGTCGATCTGGCCGCACGTCGAGGAGCGCATCACCGACCTCGTCCAGGCGCACCGCTCGACGATCGTGTTCGCCAACTCCCGCCGGCTGGCCGAGCGCCTGTGCAATCGCCTCAACGAGATCGCGTACGAGAGAGCGACCGGCGAGGCGCTCCCCGAGGACCACTCCCCCGCGGAGCTGATGGCCGAGTCGGGCGCCGCCAAGGGTGCTCCGCCGGTCCTGGCCCGCGCCCACCACGGCTCGGTCTCCAAGGAGCAGCGCGCCCAGGTCGAGGAGGACCTCAAGGCGGGCAGGCTGCCGGCCGTCGTCGCCACGTCCAGCCTGGAGCTCGGCATCGACATGGGCGCGGTCGACCTGGTCATCCAGGTCGAGTCGCCGCCGTCCGTGGCCTCCGGACTGCAGCGCGTGGGCCGTGCGGGCCACCAAGTGGGCGCTGTCTCCACGGGGGTCGTGTTCCCCAAGTACCGGGGAGACCTGGTCCAGGCCGCGGTCGTCACGGAGCGGATGCGGACCGGCGAAATCGAGTCCCTGCGCGTCCCGGCCAACCCTCTGGACGTACTGGCCCAGCAGCTGGTGGCGATGGTCGCACTCGACACCTGGCAGGTCGACGACCTCCTGACGGTGGTCCGGCGGGCGGCCTCCTTCGCCTCCCTCCCGGAGTCGGCGTTCACGGCCGTCCTGGACATGCTCGCGGGCCGATATCCCTCCGACTCCTTCGCGGAGTTGCGCCCCCGCGTGGTGTGGGACCGCGTCGCGGGCACGGTCACCGGGCGCCCGGGCGCGCAGCGCCTCGCGGTCACTTCGGGAGGCACGATTCCCGACCGCGGCCTCTTCGGAGTCTTCCTCGCGGGAGCCGACCCCAAGAAGGGCGGCGGCCGCGTCGGTGAGCTCGACGAGGAGATGGTGTACGAGTCCCGGGTGGGCGACGTCTTCACGCTGGGCACGAGCTCCTGGCGCATCGAGGACATCACGCGCGACCGCGTCCTCGTCTCCCCCGCCCCCGGCGTCCCTGGGCGCCTGCCCTTCTGGAAAGGCGACCAGCTGGGCCGCCCGCTCGAACTGGGCCGCGCTCTGGGTGCGTTCCTCCGGGAGGTCGGAGCGCTCTCGCCGGAGGATGCGCGCGGACGCCTGCTCGCCACGGGGCTCGACTCCTGGGCGGCCGACAACGTCCTGGCGTACCTCACCGAACAGCGCGAGGCCTGCGGGCACATCCCGGACGACCGGACGATCGTCGTCGAGCGGTTCCGCGACGAGCTGGGCGACTGGCGGGTCGTGGTGCACTCCCCCTTCGGAGCCCAGGTGCACGCTCCGTGGGCCCTCGCTCTCGGCGCCCGCCTCACCGAGCGGTACGGCATGGACGCGCAGGTCATGCACGCGGACGACGGCCTCGTGCTGCGACTGCCCGACGCCGACCTGATGGGCCTGGACCTGCTCGACCAGGAGCCCACCGCTCCCCCCGTGGAGTACGACGCCGAGAAGGCGCCGGTGGGCGCCGGTGACGTCACCTTCGAGAAGGCCGAGGTCAACCAGATCGTCACCGACGAGGTCGGCGGCTCCGCGCTGTTCGCCTCACGGTTCCGCGAGTGCGCCGCCCGCGCGCTGCTGCTGCCTCGCCGCAGCCCCGGCAAGCGCACGCCCCTGTGGCAACAGCGGCAGCGCGCCTCCCAACTGCTCCAGGTAGCCAGCGAGTTCGGCTCCTTCCCGATCGTCCTGGAAGCGGTCAGGGAGTGCCTCCAGGACGTCTTCGACGTGCCGGGGCTCACCGAGCTGATGGGCGACATCGAGTCCCGCCGCGTCCGCCTCGTCGAGGTCACCACCCAAGAGCCCTCCCCCTTCGCCCGCTCACTCCTGTTCGGGTACGTGGCCCAGTTCCTGTACGAGGGCGACTCCCCCCTCGCCGAGCGGCGCGCGGCAGCCCTCTCCCTGGACTCCCGGCTCCTTGCCGAGCTCCTCGGCCAGGCGGAGCTGCGTGAACTGCTCGACGCGGACGTCCTGGCGGAACTGGAGCAGGAGCTCCAGTGGCGTACGGAGGACCGCCGCGTCAAGGACGCCGAAGGCATCGCCGACCTGCTGCGGCTCCTCGGCCCGCTCACCCCTGCCGAGTTGGCGGAGCGCGGGGCCGAGCCGGAGTGGGCCGAGGAGCTCGCGGCCGCCCGCCGGGTGATCCGGGTCCGCATCGCGGGCGCGGAGCACTGGGTGGCCATCGAGGACGCGGGCCGCCTGCGCGACGCCCTCGGCACCGCCCTGCCGGTAGGCGTCCCCGAGGCGTTCATGGAGCCGGTCAAGGACCCGCTCGGTGACCTGCTGGCCCGTTTCGCGCGCACCCACGGCCCGTTCACGTCGGCCACGGCCGCCGCACGCTTCGGCCTCGGAGCGGCGGTCACCGAGGGCGCGCTGCAGCGCCTCGCGGCGAACGGCCGCGTGGTGCAGGGAGAGTTCCATCCGGCGGGCATCGGCCAGGAGTGGTGCGACGCCGCGGTTCTGCGCCGCCTGCGACGCCGCTCGCTCGCGGCCCTGCGGCACGAACTGGAACCAGTGCCCCCGGCCGCTCTCGCCCAGTTCCTGCCCCAGTGGCAGCACTTGAGCGGACACGGCCTGCGCGGCGTCGACGGCCTGGTGCGCGCCGTCGAGCAGTTGCAGGGCGCCACCGTCCCCGCCTCCGCGCTCGAGAAGCTCGTCCTGCCGTCGCGCGTCGCGGGCTACAACCCGGCCATGCTCGACGAACTGACCGCGGCCGGCGAGGTGCTCTGGGCCGGCGCCGGATCCCTGCCGGGCAAGGACGGCTGGGTCTCCCTCTACCTGGCCGATGCCGCGCCCCTGCTCCTGCCCCCCGCGCACCCGCTGGAGCTGACCGCCCTGCACGAGTCCGTCCTGGACACTCTCTCCGGAGGGTACGGACTCTTCTTCCGCCAGATCGCCGACCAGGTTCGCGCCACCACCCACCCCGAGGCCCTGGACCCACAACTGGCCGACGCCATCTGGGAACTGGCCTGGTCCGGACGGCTGACCAACGACACGCTCTCCCCGATGCGCTCACTGCTCGGCTCGGGCCGCACCGCCGGAGCCACGGCCCACCGCGCCAAACGCAACATGCCGCGCGGGCGGTACGGCACCCTGACCGCGGCCGCCCGCACCGCGTCCCGCACCGGGCCCCCGACCGTCGCGGGCCGCTGGTCGCTGCTCCCCGACCGCGAGCCCGACCCGACCCTGCGCGCCCACGCCCTGGCCCGCACCCTCCTGGACCGGCACGGCGTGGTGACCCGCGGCGCCGTGGCGGCCGAGGGAGTCGAGGGGGGCTTCTCGGCGACGTACCGCGTCCTGTCGGCCTTCGAGGACAGCGGCCAGGCACGCCGTGGCTATGTGGTCGAGGGTCTTGGCGCCGCCCAGTTCGCGATGGACGGCGCGGTGGACCGGCTGCGCGCCACCGCGAACGCCCGCGAGCGTACGGAGGGTGCGCGCCCCTCCGACGCCCAGGCCGCCGTCGTCCTCGCCGCCGCCGACCCCGCCAACGCGTACGGGGCGGCTCTGCCCTGGCCCGAGCCGCCGAACGACACGACGCACAAGCCGGGCCGCAAGGCGGGCTCCCTCGTCGTCTTGGTCGACGGCGAACTGACGCTCTACATGGAACGCGGCGGCAAGACCCTCCTGGCCTGGCCCGCCTCTCCGGAGGACCCCATCGCCGACGACCCGAGACTGCACGCCGCCGCCGAGGCCCTGGCCGGGGCAGCCCGAGCAGGCTCCCTCGGCACGGTCACGGTGGAGCGGGTCAACGGCACCGCAGCCCTGACCTCCCCCTTCTCCTCCCTCCTGGAAGGAGCCGGTTTCCTCGCCACCCCGCGCGGCCTGCGCCTGCGCGCGTGACGCCCCCCGGCGACGTACCTCCAGCGCGGGCGGTCACCCCGCCCACGCACACTCCACCCGCCACCGGCACCCGCACCCGCACCCGCACCCGCACCCGCACCCGGCCCACCCTCGCCGACCTGCGACATCGCCCCACACGCACACAAACGGCAAGCCACCCCACCGCACCCCATCCACCGCACCCACACACCCACACACCCACACCGCCCACGACACCACCCCCACCACACACCCCTCTGTCCCGCCCCGCCCCACCCCCTCCATGCCACCCTGGACCCATGCCCGAAGGTGACACCGTCTTCCAAGCAGCCCAGCGCCTGCACACCGCCCTCGCCGGGCACACCATCACGCGCTCCGACCTCCGCGTGCCCAAGCTCGCGACGGTCGACCTCACCGGGCGCACCGTCCTGGACGTCACCCCGCGCGGCAAGCACCTCCTCACCCGCATCGAAGGCGGCCTCACCCTCCACTCCCACCTGCGCATGGACGGCTCCTGGCGTATCTACGCCCCCGGCGAGCGCTGGCGCGGCGGACCCGGGCACCAGATCCGGGCCATCCTCGGGAACGCCGAACGCACCGCCGTCGGCTACCGCCTGCCCGTCCTGGAACTGCTCCGCACCACCGACGAGGACAAGGCCGTGGGCCACCTGGGCCCCGATCTCCTCGGCCCCGACTGGGACCCGCGGCGCGCGCTGGACAACCTCCTGAAGGCACCCGAACGCCCCCTAGGTGAAGCCCTCCTGGACCAGCGCAATCTCGCGGGCATCGGCAACGTCTTCAAGAGCGAGATCTGCTTCATCCTGGGCGTCACCCCATGGCTCCCCGTCGGCGAGCTCCCCGAGGAAGCAGCGCCCCGCCTCCCCGCCCTCTCGAAGAAGCTCCTGGAGGCCAACCGCCATCGGTCCGACCGCACCACCACCGGCCGCGACCGCAACGGCCAGCGCCTCTTCGTGTACGGCCGCGCGCCCCGGCCCTGCCTGCGCTGCGGCACCCCTGTACGCCGCGGCGAGCAGGGCGACGGCTCCCGCAGCCGCCCCACCTACTGGTGCCCCACCTGCCAACAGGGCCCGACTTCCTGATCCCCACATCAACTGCATCCCCGTAACGACCAGTTGACGCACCGTCAGTTTCAGTCGTACCGTCCCGTCATGCCCGTCAAGGCGTACGACCTCACCGGACGCACCGCATTCGTCACCGGCGCCGCCAGCGGAATCGGGCGGGCTTCGGCCCTGCTCCTCGCCGAGGCAGGCGCCACCGTCCACTGCGCCGACCGCGACGAGCAGGGACTCCATGAGACCGCCACCCTCATCAAGACGGCCGGCGGCACCGCGCATACGCACACCCTGGACGTGGCCGACAGAGCGCAAGTGGACCGGGCCGTAACAGCAGCGGCGACTCCAGCGGCAGCTTCAGCTGCGAACACCCGCCCCCGCCTCGACATCATGGCCGCCATCGCCGGTGTCATGCACAGCAGCCCGGTCCTGGAGACCCGCGACGAGGACCTCGACCGCGTTCTGAACATCAACTTCAAGGGCGTTCTGTACGCCTGCCAGGCCGCGGCCCGCATCATGATCGACGCGGGTTCCGGCGGCAGCATCGTCACGATGGCCTCGGGCGCCGTCGACACGGGCGGCCCCGGGCTCCTCTGCTACGGCGCGGCCAAGGCGGCCGTCGTGCAGCTCACCAAGACACTCGCGACGGAGGTCGGCCCGCACGGCATCCGCGTCAACACTGTCGCGCCCGGGTGGATCCGCACACCCATGACGGCCCGGCACGACACGGAGGCCCAGGCCCACACAGAGAAGGTCATGGTGCGCAGGTCACCGCTCGGCCGCGTCGGCGAAGCGGACGACATCGCTCACGCAGTGCTGCACCTGGCGTCCGACGCCGCGGCCTTCACGACGGGCCAGATCCTCCGCCCGAACGGCGGCGTCGCCATGCCGTGGTAGCCCGCGCCCTGACAGCTCGCCCCCGCGCCCGCTGCGACCCCCCGGCCCCAGCCCCAGCCCCCGCTCCCGCTCCCGCTCCCGCTCCCGCCACACCCTGCGCCCGCGCCTTCGAGACGCAGTGCACGGGCAGAACACTCAGCCCCCACCCTCCGGCGGCGACCGCCCCCTCGAAGGCCCCCGCGTCGGGGGCGAGGGCGAGCCGCAGCACGCCCCACCACCACAGCGCCCCGAAGGCCAGGACAGGCACCCAACGTATGAACCGCCACGGCACGACCAACCCGCTCACGGCTGCCACAGATGCCACCTCCCGCCCAACGGCGCCCAACGCGAGGCCGACGCTAAGCGCCGGGGTTCACCCCACGGGAGGGCGCACCGTCGTCACCGGAAGCGACCGGAGTCAGCACGGCGCACAGACAGTGACACCGACCCGTGGGTAGCGCCCCCTGCCGCACCTCGGCCTCAGTCGGCCGGGGCGTCCGGGCGCCCGGACGTATCGGCCGGTCAGCCGTTCTCCGCCTGGAACATCCAGTGGTGCTTCTCGAGGTCGGCCGTGATCCCGATGAAGATGTCCTGGCTGACCGGGTCCGCCTCACCGGTCGACTCGACACGTTCACGCATCCGGGTGATGACCGCGCCGAGCGCGTCCACCAGCGTCCCCACGGCGTCCACGTCCTTGACCCAGCCATCGGAGATCGCACCGATCCCGGTCTGCTGCGCCACGGTCGCCGCGCGCCCGTCCGGTGAGACGCCGAGCGTGGAGGCGCGCTCCGCCACGGTGTCGGAGTGCTGCCTGGCCGTGTCCACGACCTCGTCCAGCTGCAGGTGCACGGAGCGGAAGCGCGGGCCGACCACATTCCAGTGAATCTGCTTGGCCACCAGCGACAGGTCGACCAGGTCCACGAGCGCGCCCTGCAGGGCCTCCGAGACCGTCTTCAGATCCGCATCGGACAGCGGGCTCTTCACGACGTACATCTGTCTCCTCCAACTCACGATCGAATGAGGTAAATCCCCACCAACCATGTCATACAAGCGCCAAATAGGTCGATTCACGAATCCATGGTCATGTGGGGCACTTGTGGGGCACCTCTCGGACAACGCAGAAGCCCCGACCGAGTACCCGGCCGGGGCTTCCACACACTTCTGGGGGCTGCTGCTTGAACAGCGCAGCGTCACGCCGCTACGACGTCGACCGCCTCCGCAGGCGCCTTGATCGTGACCCGTTCCGGTGGCACACCGGCCACGGAGACGGAATTGAGCATCGAGCGAACCGGTGCACGCACCGGTTCCGGGACTGCTGCAGACTGAGCCAGCTCGGCGAGCGACAGCTCGTCGCTCACTTCACGCATGAGCTCGGACATCCGTACGTCAAGCGCGTCGCAGATCGCGGAAAGCAGCTCGGAGGAAGCCTCCTTCTGCCCCCGCTCCACCTCGGAGAGATAGCCGAGCGAGACTCGGGCGGACGAGGAGACTTCGCGCAGAGTACGGCCCTGGCGCTGGCGCTGCCGACGCAGCACGTCACCCAGCAGGCGACGGAGCAGAATCATCGGTGGCTCCCTCCTCGGACCGCGTAGCCGCATCCTTCACGCCCCACCGTACCGCCTCGCGCGGCGGCCGTGCGGGGAGCGATGTCGTGTTCACTCAGGGCTGCAAACATCAATTCCCCCCGTTCTGTTCCGTATCCTGTGCCCGCCCATTCTCGGCACGTTCTCCGGAGAGCTGCTCGAGGAGCAGCGTGAGCACGCTCCGTACACTCTCCCTACGGATTTCCGAACGGCTACCGTTCAACCGCAGGGCGGCCACTTTCCCACGGGCTCCGCCATCGGCGTAACCGCGCATGCTTTCGAGATCCGGCCCGGAGACCGCCACATAAACGGTCCCTACGGCCTGTCCGTCCTGGGCGTCGGGCCCGGCGACCCCGGTGGTCGCGATCCCCCAGTCCGCGCCGAGCGCCTCGCGCACTCCGGCCGCCATCTGCCGCGCGACCTCGGGATCCACGGCCCCGCGCTCAGCCAGCAGAGTGCCGTCGACCCCGAGCACGTCCCGCTTCAGCTCGGTGGCATACGCGGTCACGGAACCCCGGAAGACCTTCGAGGCCCCGGGCGTCGCCGTGATCTCGGCGGCCACCAGGCCCCCGGTCAGCGACTCGGCAACGGCGAGCGTCTCACCGCGCGCCGCGAGGAGCCGCAGCAGCCCGTGGGCCGACGTCTCGTCGGCCGAGAGCCCGGGGGACGTCACTTCGCCGCCTCCCGAGCGGACTCCGCGGCCGCCGCACGCGCCTCCGCCATGCCCTGCCTGCGCAGCACGATGGCCTGCTTCACATAGTCGAGCCCGGTCACCACGGTCAGCACCACGGCGACCGCCATCACCCAGAACCGCAGCGTCGCGAGCGGCCCGGTCAGCGCGAGAACATACATCCCGACGGCCGTGCCCTGCGCGAGCGTCTTCATCTTGCCGCCGCGGCTGGCCGGAATGACCCCGTAGCGGATCACCCAGAACCGCAGCAGCGTGATCCCGAGCTCACGCCCGAGAATCACCCCGGTCACCCACCAGGGCAGGTCATCGAGCCAGGACAGACAGATCAGCGCGGCCCCCATGATCGCCTTGTCGGCGATCGGGTCGGCGATCTTGCCGAAGTCCGTGACCAGGTTGTACGTGCGGGCGAGGTGCCCGTCGAAGAGGTCGGTGATCATCGCGACGGCGAAGGCGGCCCAGGCGAACGAGCGCCAGGCCGGGTCGTACCCGCCGTTGCCGAGGAGCAGCATCACGAAGCCCGGCACGAGCAGCAGCCGGATCATGGTCAGCAGGTTCGCGACGTTCCACAGGCTGGCCTGATTGACCGCCGCGGCGCCCAGCTTCCCGCCGCGCACCGGCTTGGCGCTCGAAGCGCCCTGCGCGCCGGAGCCGCCCGCGGGTGCCGGGACTCCTGTCATCTGCCGGCCTCCCCGAGACACTCAGCCACCAAGTCCACGCCCTCCGTGCCGACCACCTTTGCCACGACCATACGGCCGACCCGCAGGCCGTCCCCACCGATGTCGCCCGTCAGACGGATCTGGCCGTCGGTCTCGGGGGCCTGGTGCGCGGCCCTGCCGAGCGGGCCCTCCTCGTCGTCCAGGGACTCGACCAGGACCTCCACGGTCTCGCCGAGCCGCTCGTCGGCGCGCTGCGAGGTGAGCTCCTCGGCCAGTCGGGAGATGCGCGCGAGGCGCTCGTCGACGACGTCCTGGTCCAGCTTCGCGTCGTAGGTCGCCGCTTCGGTGCCCTCCTCGTCGGAGTAGCCGAAGACGCCGATGGCGTCGAGGCGCGCGCCGGTCAGGAACCGCTCGAGCTCGTCGACGTCCGACTCGCTCTCGCCGGGGAAGCCCACGATGAAGTTGGACCGCACGCCTGCCTGCGGGGCCTTGGACCGGATGGTGTCCAGGAGCTCCAGGAAGCGGTCGGTGTCGCCGAAGCGCCGCATGGCACGCAGGACGCCGGGCGCGGAGTGCTGGAAGGACAGGTCGAAGTACGGGGCGATCTTCTCCGTCGACGTGAGTACGTCGATGAGGCCGGGGCGCATCTCGGCGGGCTGCAGATAGCTGACGCGCACCCGCTCGATGCCGTCGACGGCGGCCAGCTCGGGAAGCAGCGTCTCCAGGAGACGGATGTCGCCGAGGTCCTTGCCGTACGAGGTGTTGTTCTCGGAGACGAGCATGACCTCCTTGACGCCCTGCTCGGCGAGCCAGCGGGTCTCGCCGAGGACGTCGGAGGGCCGGCGCGAGATGAAAGAGCCGCGGAAGGACGGGATGGCGCAGAACGAGCAGCGCCGGTCACAGCCGGAGGCCAGCTTCACCGAGGCGACGGGGTTGGAGCCGAGGCGGCGGCGCAGCGGCGCACGCGGTCCGGAGGCGGGCGCGACGCCGTCGGGCAGGTCCTGCGGGATCACGGCGGGCTCTACGGGAGCGTGGCCCGGGAGCGCGACGGCCGCCTGGGCGTCCTGCCGCTCGGCCGGGCTGATCGGCAGCAGCTTGCGCCGGTCGCGCGGGGTGTGGGCTTCGACGCTGCCACCGCTGAGGATGGTCTGCAGTCGGCCGGAGATGTCGGAGTAGTCGTCGAATCCGAGCACGCCGTCGGCCTCCGGCAGCGCCTCGGCGAGTTCCTTGCCGTAGCGCTCGGCCATGCAGCCGACCGCGACGACGGCCTGGGTCTTGCCGTGGCCCTTCAGGTCATTGGCTTCGAGGAGGGCGTCGACGGAGTCCTTCTTGGCGGCTTCGACGAAGCCGCAGGTGTTGACGACGGCGACGTCCGCGTCCTCGGCGTCCTCGACGAGCTCCCAGCCGTCCGCCTCCAAGCGGCCTGCGAGCTCCTCCGAGTCCACCTCGTTACGGGCGCAGCCAAGAGTGACAAGGGCGACGGTGCGGCGTTCGGGCATGGTCTCAAGACTACTTCGTCCCCGTCCCGGCACCGGCCGCCAGGGTTACCACCCGGTCGGCCCACGGTCGGCGGCCCGTTACCCGGCCGCCACCGCGCCCCGCGGAGCGTCCCAGGTCAGACGCCCCGTAGGGGGCCGGTCAGCCTGCCTGCGGGTCGCCCTTCGTGTACGTGAGGCGTTCCACCTGGCCGGGCTCGAATTCGTTGTCGACCTGCTTGCCGTTCACGTACAGCTCGATCGCGCCCGCGTCTCCGAGGACCAGATCGATCTTCTGCTTGTCCTGGAAGGTCTTGTCCTGGCCCTGCTCGAGGACACCGTCGAAGAGGGTGCGGCCGCTGTGGTCCTTGGCGGAGATCCAGCTGCGGCCGTCCGGGGCGACGACCTTGACCGTCACCTTGTCGCGCGGGACGCCCGCGATGGCGCTGTCCGACGGGTCGGGCTTGGGGTCGGCGGGCTTGGTGGGCTTCGGCTTCTCCGCGGGCTTGGTGTTGGCCGGCGTGGAGCCTTCGGCGAGGGACTTCGAGCTGTCGCTGTCGTCGCCGCCGCTGAACGCGGTGAATCCGACGAAGCCGATCACCGCGACGATCGCGGCGACCATGGCGGCGGTCCAGTTCGGCCTGCGCGGCTCGGAGCGGATGCGCTCGGCCTCGAAGAGGGGCGCCGCCGGAGTGGGCGCGGGCGGGCGCCCGCCGTGCCCCTCGTCGTACTGCGCGAGCAGCGGGGCCGGGTCGACACCGACGGCGCGCGCCAGCGTCCTGATGTGGCCGCGGGCGTACACGTCGCCGCCGCAGCGGGAGAAGTCGTCTTGTTCGATCGCGTGCACGATGGGGATGCGCACCCGCGTTGACGTGCTGATTTCGTCGACGGTCAGGCCGGCGTCGATACGGGCCTGCCGCAGGACACGGCCGATCGGGAGCCGGTCGTCGGCCTGGCGGTCGGCGGCCTGCGTCTCGTCTGCCGGGCCCTCGTCTGCCGGGCTCTCGTCCGAGACGCGGTCGGGGCGGTCGAGGCGGTCGTCTGAAGGTCGGTCGTCTTCAGGGGAGTTGCCGATGGACACGGGGGCGCCTTTCGAGCGTGTAGCCACCTGCCGGAGGTTCAGTTTAGGGGGGCCTTGAAAGGGTGGGGCAACCGGACGGACGGACTTTGTACGCCATCAGAATGGCCGGACATCCTGATGGTGGGACATCGTGCTCTTCTCTCCCTCAACTTGACGTGTGTCGAAGGGAAACGGTTGCTCACCGATCCCTTACGGGTGAGCCTTGTCCGGCCTTATGGGTGAGCCTCCCCGCGGATCACGGCGAGCACGCCGTCGAGCTCATCAGGTTTCACGAGAACGTCACGAGCCTTCGACCCCTCGCTGGGCCCGACGATGGAGCGCGACTCCATCAGGTCCATCAGCCTGCCGGCCTTCGCGAAGCCGACGCGCAGCTTGCGCTGCAGCATGGACGTGGACCCGAACTGGGTGGAAACCACCAGTTCAGCGGCCTGACACAGCAGGTCGAGGTCATCGCCGATGTCCTCGTCGATCTCCTTCTTCTGCTTGGTGCCGACGGTGACGTCGTCCCGGAATACGGGCGCCATCTGGTCCTTGCAGTGCTGGACCACCGCGTGGATCTCGTCCTCGGTGACGAAGGCGCCCTGCATACGGGTGGGTTTGTTCGCGCCCATCGGCAGAAACAGACCGTCACCCTTTCCGATGAGCTTTTCCGCGCCGGGCTGGTCGAGGATGACGCGGCTGTCGGCGAGCGAGGAGGTCGCGAAGGCGAGCCGCGAGGGCACGTTCGCCTTGATCAGGCCGGTCACGACGTCCACGGAGGGACGCTGGGTGGCGAGCACCAGGTGGATGCCGGCCGCGCGGGCGAGCTGGGTGATGCGCACGATCGAGTCCTCGACGTCGCGCGGCGCGACCATCATCAGGTCCGCGAGCTCGTCGACGATCACCAGCAGATACGGATACGCCTGCAGCTCCCGCTCACTGCCCTCGGGCGTCTTGAGCTTGCCCTCGCGGACGGCCCGGTTGAAGTCGTCGATGTGCCGGTAGCCGAAGGCGGCGAGGTCGTCGTAGCGCAGGTCCATCTCGCGGACGACCCACTGGAGCGCCTCGGCCGCCTTCTTGGGGTTGGTGATGATCGGCGTGATCAGGTGCGGGATGCCCTCGTACGCGGTGAGCTCGACGCGCTTGGGGTCGACGAGGACCATCCGGACGTCCTCGGGCGTCGCTCTTATCATGATCGAAGTGATCAGGCAGTTGATGCACGACGACTTTCCGGAGCCGGTGGCTCCGGCGACCAGGATGTGCGGCATCTTCGCCATGTTGGCCATGACGTAACCGCCCTCGACGTCCTTGCCGAGCGCGACCAGCATGGGGTGATCGTCCTCGGCCGCGTCCGCGAGGCGCAGCACGTCGCCGACGTTGACCATCTCGCGGTCGGTGTTCGGGATCTCGATGCCGACCGCCGACTTGCCGGGGATGGGCGAGATGATCCGGACGTCCGGGGAGGCCACCGCGTACGCGATGTTCTTGGCCAGCGCCGTGATCTTCTCGACCTTCACGGCGGGGCCGAGCTCGATCTCGTACCGCGTGACCGTCGGGCCGCGTGTGAAGCCGGTGACGGCGGCGTCGACCTTGAACTCGGTGAACACGTTCGTCAGCGAGTGCACGACCGCGTCATTGGCCGCGCTGCGGGTCTTGCCGGGGCCGCCACGCTCAAGGAGGTCGAGCGAGGGCAGCGAGTAGGTGATGTCTCCGGAGAGCTGCAGTTGCTCGGCGCGGGGCGGCAGCTCGCGGGCGGGCTCCGGGGCGGGCTTGGTGAGGTCCTGCACGCCGCTCTGAGCGGGCTCCTGCGGCTTCTTCTTGAGCTTGCCGGGCACCGGGGCGTCCGTGGCGCGCGCGGGCGGTACAGGCGCCGCCCGCTCCCGCTCCTCGCGCTGTCCGCGCTCCTCCCGCTCCCCCGAGACGCCCTGCGTGAGATCGGCGACCAGGGGCGAGGGCGGCATGCCGTGCAGCACGGCGCCGTCCAGGGCCGCGGCCGCGGCGGCGGCCACGTCCACGGCGTCCATCGGCCGGTCCATGTCCGGCTGCACCGGGGTCCTGCGGGGCCTGCGGCGCTTGGAGAGCGCGTCCTCCTCGGCCTGGTCGGAGCCGTACGCGTCGGGACCGTAGGCATCGGGGGCGGAGGTGCGCCGGCGCACCGGGCGCGCGGGCAGCGCCTCGCGCCACTGCTCGTCGTAGCGCTCGTCGTCGTACGTGTACGCGTCGGCCTCGGGCTCCGGCTGGAGCAGGCCGAGCCGGGTGCCGAGCAGCCGCAGCCGTTGCGGAATGGCGTTGACGGGCGTCGCCGTGACGACGAGCAGCCCGAAGACGGTGAGGAGCACCAGGAGCGGAACGGCGAGGATCTCGCCCATGGTGAAGATCAGCGGGGTGGAGGAGCCCCAGCCGATCAGGCCGCCCGCATCCCTTATCGCCTGCATGCCGGAGCTGCGGGCGGGCGAGCCGCACGCGATGTGGACCTGGCCGAGAACGCCGATGACCAGTGCGGACAGGCCGATGACGATGCGGCCGTTCGCCTCGGGCTTCTCCGGGTGGCGGATGAGGCGTACGGCGATGGCGCCGAGCAGCAGGGGAACCAGCAGGTCGAGGCGGCCGAAGGCGCCGGTGACCAGGACCTCGACCAGGTCGCCGACCGGTCCGCGCAGATTCGACCAGGTGCCCGCGGCGACGATCAGCGCCAGACCGAGCAGCAGCAGCGCCAGACCGTCCTTGCGGTGCGCCGGGTCAAGGCCCTTGGCGCCCCGCCCTATGCCGCGGAACATCGCGCCGACGCCGTGCGCGACGCCCAGCCAGACCGCGCGCACGAGCCGGTACAGGCCCCCCGTGGGGCTCGGCGACGGCTTGGGCGCGGGCTTCTTCGCCGCGACCTTCTTGACCGGCGCCTTCTTCGCGGGCGCCTTTTTTGCCACGGCTTTCTTCGCGGGCGGCTTGGCTACGGCCTTCTTCGCCGGAGCCTTCGCCGGCGCGACCGCCTTCTTCGCGGGCGTCTTCTTGGCTGCGGACTGACGTGAGGCCATGGGTGTGAGGTTACCGTTGTCGACCTCTGCGGACACGTGTGCCCACTGCTTCACCCGTTTGTGTCGCCCTTGCGATGGCGGGTAACTGACGGGCCTTCACCGCGCTCACGCGACACGAAACCTCGTCAGTGAGGCTCCGTGCCGCGTCAGTTCTGCGAGGGGACCGAGGGAGCGCCGGTGCCGGTACCCGGCTCCAGGGCGTCAAGGGCCCGGCGCAGGCCGGTCAGTTTGCGTTCGAGATGGGCGGCGGTGGCGACCGCCGCCGCGTCCGCCGACTCGTCGTCCAGCTGTTTGGACAGCGCCTCTGCCTGCTCCTCGACCGCCGCGAGCCGCGCCGAGAGCTCGGCGAGGAGTCCCGCGGGCTCCTTCGTGTCACCGGCCGCGGCCTTGCCGCCGCCTTCGAGCTGAAGGCGCAGCAGGGCCGCCTGCTCACGCAGTTGGCAGTTCTTCATGTAGAGCTCGACGAACACCGAGACCTTCGCGCGCAGCACCCACGGGTCGAACGGCTTGGAGATGTAGTCCACCGCGCCCGCGGCATAGCCGCGGAAGGTGTGATGCGGCCCGTGGTTGATGGCGGTGAGGAAGATGATCGGGATGTCCCGTGTCCGCTCCCGCCGCTTGATGTGCGCGGCGGTTTCGAAACCGTCCATTCCCGGCATCTGGACGTCCAGCAGAATGACCGCGAAGTCGTCCGTGAGTAGTGCTTTGAGCGCTTCCTCCCCGGACGATGCCCGCACCAGTGTCTGATCGAGCGCAGAGAGGATGGCCTCCAGCGCCAGCAGATTCTCCGGCCGGTCATCGACCAGGAGGATCTTGGCCTTCTGCACCATGGCCCGCCCTCCTCGCCCCGGCGAAACACCGGGCGCCGCCCCAGAGGACGACTCCCTAGCGTCGCCCGTCCTTGTGCCGGTCATGGTAGCCGCACCCCGCCTGTCGCCACACCCTGTCACCGCGATGTCACTGTGCACGTAGCAGAAACGCGGTGGGAGACCAGAAGGTTCCCCGAATACCGCCGTTCTACACGACCTCGGCCACACTCTGTCAGCAACTGCGTGTGACGAAGCCGGTTCTCGGTCACTGAGCGCGCATCCACTGCTCCATCACCGACAACAGGTGATCCGGGTCGACCGGCTTCGTGACGTAATCGGAAGCTCCGGAGTCGATCGCCTTCTCCCGGTCGCCCTTCATCGCCTTCGCGGTGAGCGCGATGATGGGGAGCCCGGCGAACTGCGGCATCCTGCGGATCGCCGTCGTCGTCGCGTACCCGTCCATCTCGGGCATCATGATGTCCATCAGAACGACCGTCACGTCGTCGTGCTGCTCCAGCACTTCGATGCCCTCACGGCCGTTCTCCGCGTACAGCACCGCCAGACCGTGCTGCTCCAGGACGCTGGTGAGCGCGAAGACGTTGCGGATGTCGTCGTCGACGATCAGGACCTTCTCGCCGCCGAAGTGGATACCGGGCCGCGCCGCGGCCGGCGTCTCCTGCCCCAGGGACGGCCACTGCTCCTGCGGCCGCTGCTCATGGGACCCGGCGGGAGACTGCCCCGGCAGGGCTGTGGGCTCCTGCGTGGGCGCGGGACGGCGCCGCCTGCGGAAGAGCGCCGCGGGCCCCGAGGGAGCCTCCTGGCGCACCGGTGCGCCCTCCTGCTGCGCCTCGCCCTCCGACCCGCGCCCCTCCTCCAGGGCGGGCAGTTCGCGCGGCTGGGGCGCGGGCGACAGCTGCGTGTAGCCCTGCGGCGGCAGTTCGCTCGGGTGCAGCGGCAAATACAGGGTGAAGGTGGAGCCGCGGCCCGGCTCACTCTGGGCGTGGATCTCGCCGCCGAGCAGCCGCGCGATCTCCCGGCTGATCGAGAGGCCGAGACCCGTGCCGCCGTACTTCCTGCTCGTCGTGCCGTCGGCCTGCTTGAACGCCTCGAAGATGACCCGCATCTTGCTGGCCGCGATGCCGATGCCGGTGTCCGTCACCGAGAAGGCGATCAGGTCGGCGTCCGCGTCCCGCAGCGAGCCCGCCTCCAGGAGCTGTTCGCGGATGGCGTTCGGCACGTCGTTGTTGGCGTGCCGGATGACCAGCTCGACCGCTCCGGAGTCGGTGAATTTCACCGCGTTCGACAGGAGGTTGCGCAGCACCTGCAGCAGCCGCTGTTCGTCCGTGTGCAGCGTCGCGGGCAGCTCCGGGGACACCCGTACGGAGAAATCGAGCCCCTTCTCCGCGGTCAGCGGACGGAAAGTGGCCTCTACGTAGTCGACGAGTTGGACCAGGGCGATGCGCGTCGGGGAGACGTCCATCTTGCCCGCCTCGACCTTCGACAGGTCGAGGATGTCATTGATCAGCTGCAACAGGTCCGATCCCGCGCCGTGGATCGTCTCGGCGAACTCGACCTGCTTCGGGGTGAGGTTCGCGTCGGCGTTGTCGGCGAGCAACTTGGCCAGGATCAACAGGGAGTTGAGCGGCGTGCGCAGCTCGTGCGACATGTTCGCGAGGAACTCTGACTTGTAGCGCATCGAGACCGCGAGCTGCTCGGCGCGCTCCTCGAGGACCTGCCTGGCCTCTTCGATCTCGGTGTTCTTGACCTCGATGTCACGGTTCTGCTGGGCGAGCAGCTCCGCCTTCTCCTCCAGCTCCGCGTTGGAGTCCTGCAGCGCCTTCTGCCGGTTCTCCAACTCGGCCGAACGCTCCCGCAGTTGCTCGGTCAGTTCCTGCGACTGCTTCAGCAGGACCTCGGTCTTCGTATTGACGCTGATCGTGTTGACGCTCGTGGCGATCATCTCGGCGATCTGGCTCAGGAAGTCCTTCTGGATCTGTGTGAAGGGCTGGAAGGCGGCCAGCTCGATCACACCGAGGACGGTCCCTTCGAAGAGCACCGGGAGCACGATGACCTGCGCCGGCGGCGCCTCACCGAGCCCGGACGCGATCCGCAGGTAGCCGGAGGGCGCGTTCTCCACGAGGATCGTGCGCCGCTCCTTGGCCGCCGTCCCGATGAGGGTCTCACCGGGCCGGAAGGACGTCGGCATGGACCCCATGGAATAGCCGTAACTGCCGAGCATGCGCAGTTCGTACGCGTCCTCGTGATCGCCCCCGAGATCCTGGCCGTCGTCCGTGGGCAGCGCCAGGAAGAACGCTCCGTGCTGCGCGGAGACGACCGGTGTCAGCTCGCTCATGATCAGCGAGGCGACGTCCTCCAGGTCGCGGCGGCCCTGCATCAGACCGGAGATCCGCGCCAGGTTGCCCTTGAGCCAGTCCTGTTCCTTGTTGGCGAGGGTCGTGTCGCGCAGGTTCGCGATCATCGTGTTGATGTTGTCCTGCAGCACCTGGATCTCGCCCGCCGCGTCGACCTCGATCTTGAGGTTGAGGTCGCCGCGGGTCACCGCGGTGGCGACCTTGGCGATGGCGCGTACCTGACGGGTGAGGTTTCCGGCCATCTCGTTCACGGACTCCGTGAGGTCCCGCCACGTGCCGTCGACGTCACGCACGCGCGCCTGGCCGCCCAACTGGCCCTCCGTGCCCACCTCGCGGGCGACCCGGGTGACCTGCTCGGCGAACGACGACAGCTGGTCGACCATCGTATTGATGGTGGTCTTGAGCTCCAGGATCTCGCCCCGGGCGTCGATGTCGATCTTCTTGGTCAGGTCACCCTTGGCGATCGCGGTCGTCACCATCGCGATGTTGCGGACCTGACCGGTCAGGTTGGACGCCATCGAGTTCACGGACTCGGTGAGGTCCTTCCACGTACCGGAGACACCCGGCACGCGCGCCTGGCCGCCGAGAATGCCGTCCGTCCCCACCTCACGGGCCACTCGCGTGACCTCGTCGGCGAACGAACTCAGCGTCGTCACCATGGTGTTGACCGTGTCGGCGAGCTGCGCGACCTCGCCGCGCGCCTCGACCGTGACCTTCTTGGTGAGGTCGCCGTTGGCGACCGCCGCCGAGACCTGGGAGATGTTCCGCACCTGGCTGGTCAGGTTGTTGGCCATCAGGTTGACGTTGTCGCTCAGGTCCTTCCAGATGCCGGTGACACCCGGCACGCGCGCCTGACCGCCCAACTGCCCCTCGGTACCCACCTCACGGGCCACGCGCGTGACCTGCTCGGCGAACGACGACAGCTGATCGACCATCGTGTTGACGGTCGTGACGAGTTCGAGGATCTCGCCCTTCGCGTCGACGGTGATCTTCTTGGACAGGTCACCCATGGCGACGGCCGTCGTGACCTCGGCGATGTTCCGCACCTGCAGGGTGAGGTTGTTCGCCATGCCGTTCACGGACTGCGTGAGGTCCTTCCAGGTGCCCGAGACGCCCTGGACCTCGGCCTGGCCACCCAGGATGCCGTCCGTACCCACCTCGCGGGAGACCCGCGTGACCTGCTCCGCGAAGGCCGAGAGCTGGTCGACCATCGTGTTCAGGGTGTTCTTCAGTTCGAGGATCTCGCCCCGCGCGTCCACGTCGATCTTCTGCGACAGATCACCGCGGGCCACCGCCGTCGCCACCTGCGCGATGTTGCGGACCTGCGCGGTGAGGTTCCCGGCCATGCCGTTCACCGAGTCCGTCAGATCGCGCCACACACCGGCCACCCCCGGCACCTGCGCCTGACCGCCGAGCCGCCCCTCCGTGCCCACCTCGCGAGCCACCCGGGTCACCTGGTCCGCGAAGGCCGAGAGCTGGTCGACCATCGTATTGATGGTGTTCTTCAGTTCGAGGATCTCGCCCCGCGCGTCGACCTCGATCTTCTGCGACAGGTCACCGCGGGCCACCGCCGTGGTGACCTGCGCGATCTGCCGCACCTGCGACGTCAGGTTGCCCGCCATGAAGTTGACGGAGTCCGTGAGGTCCTTCCACGTGCCGCTCACGCCGTCCACACGCGCCTGACCGCCGAGCCGCCCCTCGGTGCCCACGTCGCGCGCCATCCGCGTGACCTGGTCGGCGAAGGACGACAGCTGGTCGACCATGGTGTTCACGGTGTTCTTCAGCTGGAGCATCTCGCCGGAGACGTCCACGGTGACCTTCTGCGACAGGTCACCGTTGGCGACCGCCGTCGTCACCTGCGCGATGTTGCGGACCTGCCCCGTGAGGTTGCGGAACGCGGTGTTCACCGAGTCGGTGAGGTCCTTCCACGTACCGGCAGCGCCCTGCACCTGCGCCTGGCCACCGAGCTCACCCTCGACACCGATCTCCCGCGCCACCCGCGTCACTTCGGAACCGAAGGCGGAGAGCTGGTCGACCATCGTGTTCGTGGTGTTCTTCAGCTCGAGCATCTCGCCCGCGACGTCGACGGTGACCTTCTGCGACAGGTCACCGTTGGCGACCGCCGTCGTCACCTGCGCGATGTCCCGCACCTGCGTGGTCAGGTTCCGGAAGACCGTGTTGACCGAGTCCGTCAGGTCCTTCCACGTACCCGCCGCCCCCGGCACGTTCGCCTGGCCGCCGAGCTGCCCCTCGGCACCGACCTCGTTCGCCACCCGGGTGACCTCGTCCGCGAACGTACGCAGCGTCTCGGTCATCTGGTTGATCGTCTCGGCGAGCTGGGCGACCTCGCCGCGCGCGCTCACCGTCACCTTCTGGGACAGGTCACCGTTCGCGACCGCCGTCGTGACCTGGGCGATCCCACGCACCTGGGCGGTGAGGTTGCCGGCCATCAGGTTCACCGAATCGGTGAGGTCCTTCCACACGCCGGCCACGCCCGGCACCTGCGCCTGGCCGCCGAGCTCACCCTCCGTACCGACCTCGCGGGCCACGCGTGTCACTTCGGAGGAGAACGACGAGAGCTGGTCCACCATCGTGTTGACGGTGTTCTTCAACTCCAGCATCTCGCCCGCGACATGGACGGTGACCTTCCGCGACAGATCGCCCTTGGCGACCGCCGTCGTCACCAGCGCGATGTCCCGCACCTGAGCGGTCAGGCGGTACGCCATGGTGTTCACGGAGTCCGTGAGGTCCTTCCACGACCCGGACATCCCGCGCACCCTGGCCTGCCCCCCGAGCTTGCCCTCGGTGCCGACCTCGCTGGCCACCCGCGTGACCTCGTCCGTGAAGGTGGAGAGCTGGTCGACGAGGTTGTTGACCGTCCGCCCGACCTTCAGGAACTCCCCGCGCAGCGGATGACCGTTCCCGTCCATCCCCTGCGCGCGCAGCTCCATGCGCTGCTCCAGGTCGCCCTCCGCCACCGCGGAGAGGACCCGGCCGACCTCGGAGACGGGGCGCACGAGATCGTCGACGAGCGCGTTCGACGCGTCGATCGCCGAGGCCCACGAGCCCTCGCTCGCTCCCGCCTCAAGGCGCTCCGTGAGTTTTCCCTCACGTCCGACCATGCGCCGCACCCGCGAAAGCTCTCCGGTCAGGTGCAGATTCCGGTCAGCCACCTCATTGAAAACAGCCGCGATCTCCGACATCACGTCGTCACCGGAGACCGTGAGCCGCTTGCGGAAGTTGCCGTCCCGCATCGCCACCAGGGCTGCGAGCAGCCTGTTCAGAGCCGCCGCATCCACTGAAGCCGTCGTCCCGTTGCGCGGTTTGCGCTGTTTGTTCAGGGACTGTCCGTCTTTCGCGCGCGTTTTAGTGCCCCGCGTCGCTGCGCCAGACTCCACTGTGTCCCTCCCGCAAGGGTCGACCGGTACTGCTCGGGTTTTTCTGGGCTGTCTCCATGAAGCTTGCCCAGTGTTTCACCATGGCCGAACCAGGCCATAACAGTTCGGCAGCTTCGCACACCGTCCGCACACCCTCCGGGCGGAAACACTGACGACCGGCATCAGCATGGACGGCGAAGGTAAGTAACCTTGCATCCGGCTGTCCAACCACCCCGGTCCTGCCCGGCCAGGGCGGTGGTACACGAACAAGCGGGCATCGGAGGGGCGGCCGTCACCATGGGTTCGGGAGAGCTGGGCGTCGATACAGTCGACACACTCGATACTGTCGATACTCGTACGAGGAGTGCTGTGATCACCGCGCGTGCGGCTGCGACCTTCGAACCCGTCGGGCGTTCCGTCGCGACGGCCCGCTCCTTCGTGCGCGACACCCTGCAGGGCTGGGGCTTCTCGGACATCGTCGACGACGCCGTCGTCCTCACCAGCGAGCTGGTCACCAACGCCGTGGTGCACGCCGGCACGGCCGCCGACGTCGAGTGTCTGCGCAGCGAGGACGCCGTACGCATCGAGGTGTCCGACCACTATCCGGAGCGCGAGATCCCGCTCCAGCAGTCCTCGGTCAACATGGGCAGCCCCGACCGTGAGGGCGGCCGCGGACTCCAGCTCTGCGCGGCACTCGCCACCCGCTGGGGCGTCGACTACACCCCCACCCACAAGCAGGTCTGGTTCCAGCTCGACCTGCCCCACCGCCCCGTCGGCACCCGCACCGCGGGCCCCTCGCTGCCCGCCGCCCTCCTGCCCATCGCCGACGGCAGAGTCCGCGTCGCCGTCATCCAGATCGACCGCCTGGGCGCCATCTCCGCCTGGAACGAGGACGCCGGGGAACTCTTCGGGTACGCGTCCGAGCAGGTCTTGGGCAAACCGCTCAACGACCTCGCGGCCTGGCCGCACACCCCGGGCACCAGCACCGGCATCGCCGAGGCCCTGCGGCTCTCCCGCTGGGAGGGCAGTTACGGCGTCCGCGACGCCAACGGCCGCGTGATCCCCGTCTACGCATCGCACCTGCGCGTCCGCGACACCGACGGCGAACCCTCCACGGTCTGCCTGCTCGTACGCGACGACGAGCGCGCCGTGCTGCAGACCCCGCTGCGCGGCGCACCCCCCGAGCCGGGCACCCGCAGCGAGCCGCACGCCACGGACCCCTTCGAGGTGTTCATCGGCTCCCCCGCCCCGGACGACCTCGACGGCCTGCTCCAGCGCACCGTCGAGCGCGCCCGCGACATGCTCGACGGCGACGCGGCCTTCCTGCTCCTGGCCACCGACGACGAGACCGAGCTCGAAGTGCGCGCCTCCACGGGCCTGCCGTCGGCCCGCCAGCGCTTCGCCCGCGTCCAGGTCGAGTCGGCCCCCGGACGCTACGGCTCCGCACGCATGCCGGCCGTCCACGAGGACCTCACGGTCGTCCCCGGCGCGGTCCCCCTGCTCGCCGGCACCGGCATGCGCTCCGTCGTCACGGTGCCGCTGAAGGTGGAGGGCCGCCTCACCGGCTCCCTGGGCGTCGCCGCCGAAGCCGCCGGACGGTACTCGAACGAAGAGGCCCTGCGCCTGCAGTTCGCCGCCGACCGCATCGCCCTCGCCGTGGAGTCCGCACGCCTCGGCGAGCTGGAACGCCTCCGCCGCGGCTCGCTCTCCTTCCTCGTCGAGGCCTCCGACCTCCTCGCCGGAACCCTCGACCGCGACCAGACCCTGGCCCTCATGGCCCAGATGACGGTCCCGACGCTCGCCACCTGGTGCGCCGTGTACACGATCGCGGACCAGTCGGCCGAGCCCTACCTCTCGTACGTCCTGCACGAGGACGAGGAGCGCATCGACGGCCTCAAGGCCCTGCTCTCCAAGATTGCCCCGCCGGACCCGGTCCCCACGCCGGGCGCCCGCGTCTGGGCGGCCCCCTCCGAAGCCGCGCACCAGGCGGCCCTGCGCACCTCCATGCGCAGCCTGGGCCTCGGCGAACCCATGAACCTCGGCTCGGGCATCGGCACGACGCTCTCCACCGCCTCAGCGGTGGGCGGCGAGACCGTGGTACTTCCGCTGGTCGCCCGCAACCGCGTCATCGGCATGCTCACGCTCGGTAAGCCCGCCGACGAGCACTTCCGCCAAGAGATCCTGGAATTGGCCGAAGATCTATCCCGCCGAGCGGCCCTGGCCCTGGACAATGCCCGCCTCTACTCCGAGCGCATGGCCATCAGCCAGTCCCTGCAGCGCAGCCTGCTGCCGCCCGGGCTCCCGCAGATCCCCGGCGTCGAAGTCGACGTCATCTACCGCGCGGCCGGCGAGGGCAACGAAGTCGGCGGTGACTTCTACGACCTCTTCCCGATCCGCGACGGCGCCTACGGCTTCGCCATCGGCGACGTCTGCGGCACCGGCCCGGAGGCCGCCGCCGTCACAGGCCTCGCCCGCCACGCCCTGCGTCTCCTTGCCCGCGAGGGCTTCGGCGGCCCCGCGGTCCTGGAGCGCCTCAACGCCGCGATCCTCGACGAGGGCGCCCGCAGCCGCTTCCTGACGCTCCTGTACGGCGAGTTGTGGCCGCAGGAGGACGGCTCGGCCGTCCTGAAGGTCGTCTGCGCCGGCCACCCGCTGCCGCTCCGCCTGCGCCAGGACGGCACGGTCGAGCCGTACGCGGAACCACAGCCGCTGCTCGGCGTCATGGACGACCTCGAACTGTACGAGCAGACGATGACGCTCGACCCGGGCGACGTCCTGCTCTGCGTGACCGACGGCGTCACCGAACGCCGCGAGGGCACCCGCATGCTCGGCGACGACGGCCTCGCGGACGTCCTCACCACCTGCACGGGCCTCACCGCGGGCGCGGTCGCCGCCCGCATCATGCGCGCGGTGGAGCGCTTCGCGACGGACGCGCCCTCCGACGACATGGCGATCCTGGCAATGCGCGTGCCCGGCCTGCAGAAGGACTGAGCTTTCCGGGGCACCACTCGGTGCCCCGGGCCCCGGACTTCGCACCGAGAAACGACAAAGGCCCCCGCCCAACCGGGCGGAGGCCTTTCGTACTTGAGCCCCCAAGCGGAATCGAACCGCTGACCTTCTCCTTACCATGGAGACGCTCTACCGACTGAGCTATAGGGGCCTGTTGCCTTCGGGGTTTTCCCCGCTGCAACGAAATAGATCATACCCGAAATCGAAGGTGGCTCGAACCGCCCCGCCCTCTGGACCACCCTCGTGCGCACTGCCACGCTGCGCCCATGCCGACCCGCCCCGGTACGCCCCCGCGGTACGCCATACCCGTAACTGCCGTCGCCCTCCTTCTCCCCCTGGCGGCCTGCGTTTCCGATGGCGACACCAAGCACCGGACACCCACCGCGAAGTCCACCGTCGCAGAAACCCCGCGCCCCGGCGATCAGCGGATCACGATCCCCTGGAAGGGCGAGAAACGCGTCTACACCGTCCACGCCCCACCCGGATTCACCTCCGCCGACACACTCCCCCTCGTCATCGCCCTGCACCCCTACCCGGGCGACGGCGGAGCCGCGGCCGCCATCAGCGGCCTCAGCGCGAAGGCCGACGAGGAGAACTTCCTCGTCACCTATCCCGACGGACTCGACAAAGGCTTCAACGCCCTGCTGTGCTGCGGCACCGAGGACGACGTGGGCTTTATCCGTACGATCACGAAACGGCTGACCAGCACGTGGAACGCCGACCGGAGCCGCGTCTACGCCACCGGCATCTCCAACGGCGCCGACATGTCGTACAAGCTCGCCGTAGAACTCCCGGACACCTTCGCGGCCATCGCTCCGGTCAGCGGCGGCTATCTCGGCACGGCTGCGGAAGACCCCTCCTACCTACCGAAGAGCCCGGTCTCGGTGATCACATTCCTGGGCGCCCTCGACGAACACCACACGGCCATGGACCAGGGCATCAAGACCTGGCAACAGCGATTGTCCTGCAAGCCGGGAAAGCCCGCCAAACTCAGAAATCACATCAAGAAGACCATCGCGACCTGCCGCGACGGATCGGACGTGGTCGTCTACCGCCTTGCCCGCATGGGCCATTCCTGGCCGGAGGGCGCGGGCGGCGGAATGTCCGACCCGACGGCAGGCATCAACGCGACAGACCTCATCTGGGAATTCTTCAAGTCCCGCACCAGGACGGCCCGGTAGCGGGTCAGAACGCCGGCTGGAGGAGCCCGCCCAGCGCGTTGCACGCGGAGACGACGCGCTGCAGATCGCGCCGCGACATTTCCGCACCCGCCGGAAGCGCCAGCGTCTCGTCCGCGGCCCGCTCGGTCTCGGGCAGCCGCACGTCCCGCCAGAAGCGCGGCATGCGATGCACAGGGGTTTTGACCGGCACCCGGCAGTCAACTCCCTTGGTCCGTACGGCGCGCGCGAAGGCGTCCCGGTCGGGCCGCCCGTTCCCGGGCACCCGTACGACGTACTGCTGGTAGCTGTGCGCCTCGTCGCCATCGGGCGTCACGACACCGCTGAGACGACCGCTGAGATACGCGGCATGCGCCCGCCGGAGCGGCAGGTCGTCGAGCGGACCATCGAGCGGAGTGATCTCCGATTCGCCCTGCTCCAGGACGAGCAGCCCATGCCGCTGCCCCAGCTCCCGCAACCGGCGCACATCGGCCTGGATCCCGAATCGGTGGACGACGACTACGGCGGCCGTACGCGGGCTCACCACGGCAGCAACGGCGTCCGGGTCGAGGCAGTACGAGGCCGGATCTATGTCCGCGAAGACCGGTACCGCTCCGGCGAGGACCACGTCCTCGGCCACCTCGGCGTTCCCGTAGGCCGGCACGACGACCTCGTCGCCGGCACCGACACCCGCGGCGCGCAACATTCCAACTGTCCCCATGCCTTCGGATGTTGGCTGCACAACGTGAACGGCAAGTGACACAAAACAAAAAAGAGCTGGTCCCTGAACCGAAGTTCAGGGACCAGCTCTCTTATCAAAATTAGTTCGGCGGCGTCCTACTCTCCCACAGGGTCCCCCCTGCAGTACCATCGGCGCTGTGAGGCTTAGCTTCCGGGTTCGGAATGTAA